>JAPOYQ010000392.1 GCA_026706505.1 Gemmatimonadota bacterium | reverse complement strand
CGAGGCCGAGATGGTTTTAGGCAACCACGACGCCCGCCTCTTGAAGCAACTGACCGCCTTGAAGAAGGGCCGCAAACCCAAAGTGAAATTCCCCGACCAGCGCTATACCCTTGCCCAACTTCAGCCTGCCCACGGCGAAATCCTCGCTTGGCTCCGGCAGTGCCCGCTCTACATTGCGGAAGACGCCTTCCTTCTAGTCCACGCCGGCATCAATCCGAAAAAGGGCTTACAAGGCACCCGCCGCAAAGAATTCCTGAAGATCCGCACTTGGCCGCCCTCCGACGATCTCGCTAGTCCGCGCTGGCATGATTTTTACGAGCCGGAGTATCCTCTGATCGTTTTTGGCCACGACGCGCCCGGCGGCTTAGTGGTTAAAAAGCGCGATGGCTGCCCCTATCTTCTCGGCCTCGACTCGGGCTGTATCTACGGCGGCCAACTCAGTGGCTATGTGCTTGAAGAAGCGCGGCTCGTGCAAGTGGAGAGCCAGCAAGTAGCGGATGTGTGGAAGCGGCTGGCTTAGGCGAGAGTGCCGCAGATTGGCGTGCAAATTTGAAGTAGTATTTCAAAATTACATGATAATTTGAAGTAGTGGTTCAAAATTACAGCAAGAACTTCCCTCACATGCCTTCAAGAGGCGGTCTGTTGTCTCAAACGGGTTGCGGCTCGTAGCGCTCGACCTCAATCTCGTCCTCGCGCGCTTGTGCCTGAGCGACGTCGTAGGCTGCTTGCAGCCGTATCCAAGTCTCCGTTGTAGAGCCGAAGGCTTTCGCGAGGCGGATGGCCATGTCGGCCGAAATGCGAGCGCGACAATTCACCAGATTCGAGAGGGCTTGGCGACTGACGCCGAGGATCTTCGCACCTTCGGTGACGTTGAGGCCGAGCGGCTCCAGGCAAGAAACGTGCACGATCTTGCCAGGATGCGGCGGGTTCTTCATGGGCATGTCGGTTCTCCCTTCATTCAGTGGTAATCAATCAGTTCGACGTCGTAGACGTCTTCTCCTTCGAATCGGAAGATGATGCGCCAGTTGGCCTTCACGGTTACGGACCAATAACCCTTCCGGTCGCCTTTGAGTGCATGCAGCCGATAGTGAGGAAGACGCATCGCTTCGGGAGAGCTGGCGACATCGAGCTGAGCGAGGATTACTTCTACGCGATCATGCAAATCGGGGCCGATGAGGCTGCGGTCGTCATGTTCGTACAAGCGCTTGAGCCCACGATGTCGGAAGCTCCGTATCATTCTATAGGATGTAATGTGTCAATTGACACTTGTCAAGAACGATAACCTAATAATCAAAAGTCTGTGGCGACGTCCTTTCTGGGTGGGCGCTGGTTAGGAAGAGTGAAACACTAGGGGGCGGACCAAATATTGCTCTTGACCTGTTTATGGTCTATATTTGGTCCGAAAAGGAGGTACCCATGAAACTGTCCAGCCAAATTAAGCCGATCAGTTATCTCAAGGCCCACGCCGCTGAGATCGTGCGCACACTTGGGGATCAGCAGGAACCCTTGATCATCACCCAGAATGGCGAAGCCAAGGCGGTCATGCAGGACATCGACAGTTACGAGCAGATGCAGGAAACAGTTGCGTTGCTCAAGATCCTCGCGCTGGGTAGCCGCCAAATCGAAGCAGGTCAGGTGCAGCCCGCCGCCGATGTCATTGTACGGCTTCGGGAGCGGCGACGGGCTCGCTGATGGCTTTCTTGGTTCAGTTGACCGATGACGCGATGCGCGACTTGGAGGAAATCTGCGAGTACATAGATCAGCACGATGAGTCGGGCCGGGCGGATTATGTGCTGGAGCAGATTGAGAAGGCTTTCAGCAGCCTCTCCGAGTATCCCGAGCGGGGGAACTACCCGGCGGAACTTCTGGACATTGGGATTCGGGAATACCGCGAGATCTTCTTCAGGCCCTACCGCATCATCTATCGGGTGATGGAAAATAACGTCTATGTGCTCTTGATCGCCGATGGACGGCGCGACATGCAGACGTTACTACAGCGGCGCTTGTTGTGGGCATAAGACTCATGCTCTCCTCAAACGAATGCCCGGTTCGCGTCGATCTCAAAGCCACCGCTGTCCCGCCGCTCGGCTCACTAAGTGCTCAAATAGCTTCGACCAAATCGTCTTAGGCATCCGTTCCGGGTGAAACTGCACGCCGATCAAGCGGCCATCCTCACTCTCAATCGCCTCCACGATGCCATCGCCGCTGCGCCCGCTGATGTCCAAGCCCGCGCCGGGCCGGTCAATGGCCTGCATGTGATTGGAATTGACCCGCGAAGGGCCAGCAAGGCCGAGCGCAGCCAGGACCGTGTCTGGCCCTACTTGGAGATCGTGCTCGATCCAATTGTCCGCAGTCCGCTGTCGCGCATGAGGCTCAACGCCGAGTTGGGCTTCCACGTCTGCCCAAATCGTGCCGCCCAACTCGGCGCTGATAAACTGCATTCCGTAGCAGATGCCCAAAACCGGTAACTGACGCTCTTGCGCGGCCGCAAAGCTCCAGCGGTCGGCTTGGTCGCGCTTGGCCGCCACCGGCGGTAGATCGCTGGGCAGGGTGCCGATTAGGCCGCGCTCAATGCCCGGGCCGCCGGTGATCAACAGACCGTCGATGCGCTCGAGCACCGCTTGCAGTGGAGCGCGATCTGTGGTCATGGGCAGCACGAGCGGGGCACCACCCGCCTGCACGACCGCGTCCACGTATTGGTGCTCGAGGATTTGATGGCCGGCGGCGTTTAGGCTGCTGGTGATGCCGATGAGCGGGCGGGACATCAGACGCCGGCCTTGAGCCTTGCGAAGGAGACCTTGTCGTCGAGCAGGGTCAGGGCCGCAAAGCTCTCGATGTCGGTGCGCGAGGGGTCGAGCCGGGAGACGGCATTGAGCAAAAAGCTCTGCTGCCGGTCGTTGCGCGGGCTGGCGGTCAGGAGCCGTTGGTTAAACTCTGCCTTGTCTTCCTCGCTCTTGTTGGCTAGCCGCTCGCCCAGCCACGCCGCCATCGCCGCGTCGGTTCCGTTGGCCGCAATCGCCTCGGCGAAGGCTTCTTGGTCGATGCCGAGAAAGTCCAGCACTGCGCGGTCAAAACCCGAATCCTCGCCGCACCAGTACTCGCCCAGACAATTGCAGTGCGCTGCGCGGAATTTGTCGATCATCCGCGCTAGGCAGGCTAGGCCGCCGACGCTCAGATCAAACGGGCTGCGCGGCGGGTGGCGGCGCAAGTCCGTCAGCCCGAAGCTCAACTCGTCGTCGAGGTCTTGCAGGTCGAAGAAGCTCTGGACATCTGTGCGCTCGGGCGCGATTTCGGCGCGGCGCGAGGCGAGCCGTTCGCGCATCTGGTCGTAGTTACCGGAGGCGTCGAATATATCCGGGTGATATGAATGATGGAGCGGGTGGGCAGGATGGCGACCGACATTAGCGCGGCAGACGCTGAAAGCGCTTTTTTCCGCGGCTGACTTCTGGCAGCGTTCGGCGATCCACTCGGTCAGCTCGTCGTCGTTGGGATTTTCGTACGCCGCTTGGCGAAAGGCGTCCTCTGCAATGCCCAAGAATTCCAAGATGGCGGCGTCTTGGCTGGAGTCGGCACCGAAGCGGTACTCGCCTAACTTGCCGCAGGTGACTGCCCGCGCCTTGTCGGCCATGCGCGCCGTACCCGCCACGCCGAAGACGCTGCGGATATATGGGCTGCGCGGTGGTTGGGAGGTTAGGTCTAGGTCTCTGAATGCGCCCCAATCGTCTAGCTCAATGGAGGCGAAGACTGTCTTGATGTCCGTGCGCTCTGGGGCGTACTTGGCGATCCGCTCGACGAGCAGCCGCTCGTGTAGCTCGTCTTGCGGCTCGCGCGTGAGGTGTTCCTCGTTAAAGGCGTCGATCTCCGATTGGCCTTTCTGTGCTCTTTCCAGCGCCATGACGCCTAAGGTCTCGTCGTCTAGTTCGGCGACAGCCTCGGCGAACTCGGCGGCGTCCATATTGATAAATTCGAGCACTTCGACGTCGAGGCCGGACTCGTCTCCGTACTTGAACTCGCCGATGGTCTCGGCGTTGTGGCCGCGCGCCTTGTCGATCATGCGCGCTAGTCCGACTATGCCGGCGACTTGGGCGTTGGAGGGGCGGCGAGGCGGTTGTCTCGTCAGATCCATGAGGAATAGCTCCTAGGTTTTAAGGTGAAGGTTTTCAATATACCAACCGCAGACGGGTCGGCAATGTTTGACGCTTCTACGGGCGGCTTCTATACTCTGCCCATGCCCGAGCTACCCGAGGTAGAAACTGTCCGCAGTGCGATGGAGTGCCACTTGCTAGGCCGGCCGATCACCCGCGTCCGCGTCAGTGCAAAACGCCTGCGCGAGCCGTTGCCAAGGGCCGCGCTGCGCTCCTTGGTCGGGGACTGCTTTGTGGCTGCTCGCCGCCGCGCCAAGTTCCTCCTCCTCGACCTGCAATCGAGCCGGACGCTCTTGGTCCATCTTGGCATGAGCGGCAATCTGCTCTTGCGGCCGTGGGGTACTAAGCACGACCACGTGGGCTTTGAGTTTGCCGATGGGGGGGCTGTGGCGTTCAACGATCCGCGGCGCTTTGGCCTAGTGTTGGTGCTCGATGAGGGAGAGGAGTGCACGTGCCGGTACTTGCAAAATCTCGGCCCTGAGCCGCTTTCCCGCGCCTTCAACGCCCGCTATCTGCAGGCCCAATGCCAGCGGCGCAAAAGCCCGATTAAGAATCTCATTATGGACAATCGCACGGTAGTAGGCGTGGGCAATATCTACGCCAGCGAGGCCCTCTTCCGGGCGCGCATCCATCCGGCGACCCCGGCCGCGGCCATTGAGCCGCCGAGCTTGGCCCTGCTGGTCAAGGAGATCAAAAAGGTGCTGCGCGTCGCCATTGATCAAGGCGGCACGACCATTAGCGACTATCAGGGGTCGGGCGCGGGTGGGCGCTTTCAGCAGCGGCTCCACGTGTACGGCCGCCAAGGCGAAGACTGCCGCGTCTGCGATGCGCCCATCGAGAGCTTCTACTTGGGAGGCCGCAACACCTTTTATTGCCCGAGTTGCCAATAAAAACGCCGGCCCCGTTTGGGACCGGCGCGATGAGCAAGAAACGAAGGGATGGCGCTATTTCTTGGCGTACCCGTTGGGCGAGGGTGCCGTGGTGGTGATTATGTCGTCGAGCAGGCCGTATTCCTTGGCTTCCTCGGCCGACATGAAAAAGTCGCGGTCCGTGTCCTTGGCGATTTTCTCGACGTCTTGGCCGGTGTGCTTGGCGTAGAGCGCGTTTAGCTCTTCGCGCAGACGAATCGTCTCCTTGGCGCGGATGTCGAGGTCGATCGCCGTGCCGGTAATGGTGTGCATAAGGCTCGGCTGATGGATCATAATCCGGGCGTGTGGCCAGGCGAAGCGACGCCCTGGCTCGCCAGCCGACAGCAGGAACGAGCCCATGCTCATGGCCATACCCATGCACACGGTGGAAACGGGTGCCTGAATCGCCAGCATGGCGTCGTAGATAGCCATGCCGTCGTGGACCGAACCGCCTGGGCTGTTGATGTAGAGGACGATTTCTTCGGTTGGATCCTCGACGTCCAGCGAGAGCAGGCGAGTGACCACGGCCTTGGCCGACTCGTCGTTGACGTCGGACCAGAGAAATATTTTGCGCGCTTTGTATAGACTCTCCTCCAGGTTTTTTTCCTGGAGGGTTTTGAGCAAATCTTCTTCTTTTTCAGCCATTAAGACATCTCCATAATTCTGAATTGTTCTACTGTGTTCAGGTTTCTCAATATACGCGGCGGCCCCAACAGCGTCAATCTGCTGTGCCTCGTCCTGCTGGGTGCCTATACCCTGCTCAAGCTCAGATTGATTGCCGATGTGGAGCTGGGCAAGGACGAGGCCGTTTACTGGTATTGGGGACAGCACCTCGACGCCTCCTACGCGCTCTTGCCCTTGGCCGTCTTCAAGCTGGCCCATTCGCTCTACCCACACCAAGAGTGGTTCCTGCGGCTTCCCTCTGTTTTATTGGGCGCGCTTTCTACTGCGCTCGTCTATTGGCTTTGCAAGATGCAGGGTCTCGCCAAGCAACTAGCGCTGTGGGCCGCCGCTGTCTTCGCGCTCAGCCATTGGATTTGGCACACCAGTTCCTACCTGCATCCCGATGGCTTCTTAGTCCTCTGTTGGCTACTGGCCCTGTGCATGGCGCGGCAGGCCGAAGCAACCAATGCGCTCCGGCCGTATGTATACACGGGTTTAGCGGCGGGCTTGGCTGTCCTCTGCAAGTACTCGGGCACCTTTCTCGTCGGCGGGCTTGGCCTGTGGATCGCGCTCGATCAACGAGGGAAAGAGCGTTGGCACCGGCTCGCCGCATTTCTACTGCCCGCTGTCGCCGTCGCCGCACCGCTTACCTACGCCCAGTTTAGTACCGACTTCTACCTGCCGCAGACGTTGAGCACTCTTTCGCGCATCGAAGACCTTGACCATCCCCTTTCGCGTCTGTTCTTCTTTGCGGTCAGTCCGCTCTTTTTCGCGTCGCCGTTTTTGCTGTTCCTGCTCTATGCCGGCTTGGTGCGAGCAGCCAAACAGCGCGACCTCCTCGTCCTGCTCCCCGCGCTGTGCACCATCGGCGCTTTTTTGTTTTTCGCGCTCGACCGCGGTCAGATCAAAGGCAACTGGATTCTGCCGGGCCTGCTGAGCCTGTGGCCTGTGGCGTTTGCGGCGCAGCCTAGGCGCTGGCTGCTCGTCGCTGTCGTCGCCACCGGCCTGCTGCAAGCGCTCGCCATCGGCCTAGGGCTGAAATACCCTAGTCTCTACAGCGATCTTGTCGCGCACAGTGGGCTGGACAAAAGCTATGTTGGCTTGGTGTCAGAGGAAGACCGGATCCGCGAGCCTTCCTACTCGTGGAGCGAGCGGCTCTGCGAGTACGGTGGCTGGCACCGCTTTGCCGCGGACGTGGAGGAGACTTTGCCACCGCTACCGCTGCTGAGTACGCAGTACAGCATACCGTTTGCACTGGCGTATTACGGCAGGGTCGAGCGAGAATATTACACGGTCGATGATCCGAGGTTTCGTGACTTGACGGATTTTTACGGGCAGCGCAAGGCACCCTATCCAGAAGAAGTGCTCTTCGCCGTGCGAGCGGGTGGAAAGGTTCCCGAATCGCTGAGCGCTACGTATCCACGGCAGGAACTAATCGCGGAAATAGATCGCCGCCGCGCTGGCTGCCCCTCCGTGTCCTATCAGGTCTTCCGCTTAGGACGGTGAGCCGCTCGCCTCTTCCTTGCGCCTAAACGCCGACGTTATAATTCGCTGCATCGCCGTGCGGAAGTCATCGAAAAAGGTGTAAAACAGCGGCACCAACAGCAGCGTCAACACCATCGCCGCCAGCAGGCCCCCGATCATCGTCCGCCCCAGCGGCGCGTACTCCAAGCCCACCATCTTGGAATTGCCCGCGGCCATTGGGATCAGCCCGAAAGCGGTGGTGAAGGTCGTCATCAGGATCGGCCGGAAGCGGTGGCGGCCGGCCTCCACCAGCGCGTCGTAGCGCGACTTGCCCTCGGCCCGGAGCCGGTTGGCCAGGTCGATCAGCACGATGGCGTTGTTGACCACCACGCCGATCAGGATTACCGAGCCGATCATCGACATGATTTCAAAAGGTGTGTCGGTCACATATAGAACCCAGTAAACGCCGAGGAAAGAGAATGGGATCGACACGATCACCGACAGCGGCAGTACGAACGACTCGAAGAGCACCCCCATTAGCAAAAAGACGAAGGTCACGGACATAATCAGGGCGAACTTTTGCGATTGGTCCTGCTCCTCTAGCTCCACAAAGCGAGTGCCCTTGTCCCAGCGGTAGCCGCGCGGCATCTCAAAGCCCTGCATCACCTGATCGACTTGGGCGAAAAGATGTTGCGCCCGGTCCTTGGCGGCGCGGGCGCTGACATTGAGCATGGTCTGCCGGTTCTCGCGCCGGATATTGCCCAGCGTGCGCTCGACGTAGATGTCCGCTAGCGATTCAAGGGCCACTTCGCGGCCATCCGCGGTGGGGAAGTTTTGGGTGCGCAGATCGTCTAGGCTCTGGCTGTCGTAGTTGGCTAGCCGCACGCGGATATCGACTTCGCGGCCGTCGTCGGTGTGGAACTTGTTGATATCCGTGCCGCGCAGTGCGTAGGCGATGCCGCCCGAAACCTGCTGGGGATTCACGCCGAAGCGCTGAATTTGGTCGCGATCGAGGCGCACCTGTAGCTCGGTGCCGCCACGGTCCATGTCGGTGTTGACCGACAGCAAGCCGGGGATGCTCTCCAGCCGCCGTTCGACCTCGGCGGCCAGTTCAATCAGCACCTTGGTATCTTCGCCATACAGGCTGACATTGACTCGAGCATCCTGCTCGGAGTTTTCCCAGTTGACCCGCAAGTTGACACCCGGCGGCAGGTAGAGTCGTTCTCGGAGATCCTTTTCGACCTCCTTGTAGGAGAGGTACTCCTGTTCCTTCAGGCCCAGCGCGACGCTCAAGTTGTCCCAAGCCACCTCATACCACTGCACGTCCTCTTCTTCGGCGAAAAACAGCGTTACCCGGCCCCAGCCACGGCGGAAGTAGGTGCGGAGCGCCTCGACGTTGTACTCCGCTTGGTGGGCCATCACCGTGTCCTCGACGGCAGCCATGAACTTCTCGGCCTGGTCCAGCGACTGGCCCGAAGGCATCTCAAAGGCCAAGTCCATCCGCACCTCGTTGCGCTCCTGACTGTCGGTGCGCTCCATGCCATTCATCGGGATCTTGATGCTGGCGAAAAGGACCAAGGCGATGACAAAGGCGTCGAGGCGATTGTTCAGCACCCAGCCCAGCGAGCGTTCGTAGTGCTTGCGGGACCAGAGGATCATTTTCGACTCGCCCCGCTCCTTTTTCGTCGAGAGCCTGAGCGCAGCGAGCGGGATAAAGATCAAGGCGATGAGCAGCGACGCCACCAGCCCCACGATGACCGGCAGGCCGATTCTGAGCATCCAGAACGAAAACATCTCCTCGTCGCTCATCAGAATCAGGGGTAGGAAGACCACCACCGTCGTCAGGGTCGCCATAGTCACGGCTAGCCCCACCTCGCCGGCTCCCTCAATCGAGGCCGTGCGCGGGGCAATGCCTTCCTGGCGCTTGCGGTAGATGTTTTCGACGATGACGATGGCGTTATCAACCACTAAGCCCAAGCTCAGCATCAGGCCCATCATCGTCGCCACATTCAACGACCAACCTATGAAGTACAGGGTGGTAATCGTCGTTAGAAGCGACAGGGGGATCGCCAAGGTGATGATCAGCGTGATGCGCACTGCGCGCAAAAAGAAAAAGAGCACCATGGCCGCGAACAGCCCACCCCACAGGCCGGAATTTTTGAGATTGCCAACCGAGTTGATCACTTGGTCGCCTTGGTTCCAGAACAGCTTGAAGTCCAAGCCTCCGAGCTTGGGATGATCCTTCAGCTTTTCCAGCTCCTCCTTCACGCCGGTGGAAACCTCGACAACATTGGCCCCCGACGCCTTGGTGACGCCGAAGCCCAGCGACTCCTTGCGGTCAATGCGGTTGACCCAGTCTTTCTCCGGCTGCTTATAGGCGACCTCGGCGATGTCGCCCAGCCGTAGTTGGTGTTCGGGATCGACTACGGTGTTGGCGAGCTCTTCGATGTTTTGGAAGCGGCCCACTGAACGCACGTAGATCTTCTTGCCTCCCTCGATCACCCAGCCCCCGGGCACGGTGAGGTTTTGGGCGCGCAGGCTGGTGAGCGCGTCAAAGACATTGATCCCATGGCCGCGCACCTTGCCTTTGTCTAACTCGACTATGACTTGTTTGCTGGGCGAGCCCCAAAGTTCAATGTTGCCGACCCCATCGACGCGGCGCAGCGCCGGCTCCACATAGGTGTCGATGAGTTTGCGCGGATCGGCGTGTTGGGTTTCAAAGATGATGGCACCATCCATGATGGGAATGTCGTTTTGATCCCAGCGCCGCACCCACAGTTGCTCGATCTCGTCGGGCAGTTCGGGCATCACCCGGTCGAGCCGGTCCTTCATCTCGGCGAAGGCCAATTGCAGGTCGGTACCCTTCTGGAACTCAACCCGGACATTGCCGCCGCTGTTGTAGGCGCTGGAGCGGATTCGCTTGACCCGGCTGACTTGGGCGACGGCCTCTTCTAGGTGGCGCACTACCTTCTGCTCGACTTCGACTGCTCCGGCATTGGGATAGCTGGCCCAGGCGAAAAGTCGGGGATAATCAAAGCCTTCGGGAAAAAGCGTCAGCGGGATCCGCGTATAGGCGATATAGCCCACCACCAGCAGTGCGACCAGCGACATCACCACGGTCACCGGCCGGTTGACCGAAAAGCGCGGTAGGGGGTACTGGTTTGGCTTTTCCATCGGTTCCTCCTAGGCCCGGCGATCGACCAGTGAATACACTGTCGGGATCACCACGAGGGTGAGGAAGGTGGAAGAGACGAGGCCGGCGATCACGGTCAGAGCCATCGGCGTGCGGATCTCGGCCCCTTCGCCCAGCCCCAAGGCCATCGGCAGAAGGCCCAAGACCGTCGTCGCAGTGGTCATGGTGATCGGGCGCAGCCGCACGGTGCCAGCTTGGATGATGGCCTCGGTCTTTTGCATGCCGGTGCGGCGCAAGGTGTTGATATAGTCAATGAGCACGATGGCGTTGTTGACGACGATGCCGGCCAGCATAATCAGGCCGATAAAGACCACTACGCTCAGAGCTACCTGCGCTAGATAGAGTGCCACCACCACGCCGATCAGCGCTAGGGGCACCGTGAACATAATGACGAAGGGGTGCACCAGCGACTCGAATTGGCTGGCCATCACCACATAGACTAGGAAGATTGCCAGCACTAGGGCGAAGTAGAGGCTTTGCAACGAAGTCTCCATCTCTTCGTTCTGGCCGCTGATCATAAAGTCGAAGCCCATCGGGAAGTCCATTCTGCTCAGTTCGTCGTGGATTAGGCCCGAGGCCGTGCCCAAATCAATGCCTTGGATATTGGCCGTGATCAATGCAGCGCGCTGCTGCTCTATGCGGCGGATCTCGCTCGGCCCCTCGTTGACGCGGATATCGGCCACCGAGGAAAGCGGAATTGGAATAGGTGCATTGGGATTGATCACCAGCCGCTGCAGTTCGTCGAGCCCGAGGCGGTCCTCCTCGCGCAGCCGCACCAGTACGTCGATCTGGCGCTCGTCTTGGCGGAAATCGGTGGCGACCTTGCCCTGCACTTTGTGGCGCACCAGCTCGGCGACGTTGCGCAGCGACAGGCCATAGGCCGCGAGTTGGTCGCGCTTGTAGCTGATCTGTAGCTCGGGGTTGCCCGCCTGCAGCGACGATTTGACGTCGACTAGCCCGGGCAAGCTGGCCATCCGCGACTCGGCCTCCAAGCTCAACTGGCGCAACTGGCGCAGATTGTACCCGCGAATCTCGACCTCGATGGGCGTCTTGAAGCTGAACAGCGCCGGGTGCGAGACTTCGACCTCGATTTCGGGGATCTCGTCAACCTCATCTCGCAGATATCGGATCAACGCGGCCTCTTGCGCGGCGCTGGACCCCTCCTGCATGCGGATTGTTACTTGGGCGGTGTGCTCGCCTTCTTCGGCCGAGGAACTCGCCGACCGGTCGGTGCCCACGGTCGTCGCTACCCGAGCGACTTGGGGTTGTTCGCCGGCGATCCCTTCGACCTGGCGCACGATCTCGGCGGTCTCTTCCAGCGGCGTCCCCACTGGCAGCCTGAGGTCGAGGTTGAATTCAGCTTGGTGGACTTGGGGAATCAGTTCGGTGCCCAAGTTGGGCAGGAGCTCGTACCAGCAAATCAACAGGGCGGCTAGGGCACTGCTGATAATCAGCAAGCGCTGCCTGAGTGCCCAGCCCAACAGGGCCGGATAGGTCTGCTGCACCAGCCCGAAGCCGCGTTCAAAAACGAACAGCAGAGGCAAAAAGACCGGCATCAGCGCCATGCCGAGCAGACACAGTGCCAGCACCAGCACCAGCCCGACAAGCATCAGCACCACTTGCAGGACGATGCCCACCAGCCTGAGCACCGTGCCAAAGACGAAGCGCATAGCCACCAGATAGAACAGCACCAGTGGTAGCGACAAGGATTTGAGTATCTTCCACGCTAAGTGCTCGGACCTGTTCACCCAACGCCAGTAGCGCTGTACAGTCTCGCCGAGGATGCGCGGCGACTCAAAGCCGAGGATGCCCGGCCAGACGCGCTCGAAGAAGGTCCACTTGCCGACGCGGCTTTCCGCGGCCCAAGCGCCCAACCAACTCTGAAAGGTCCGCTCGCGCTTGAACCAGAAGAACTCGACGGGTTTGATTAGCCACCACAGCAGTTCGGAGACGAGGAGGAAGGCACCTTTGAGCACTGCCGCGACGAGGGTTGCTGCGGCCAGCCCCACCCGCAACAATACCTCGCCGACTAGGTAAGGCAGCGAAAGGACCACCTGCTCCGCCTTGTGCCACCGGCTCCCCGGCTCGCTTAATACCGCGCGGGCCCGGCTCAGTGCCTGGAGGCGCAGAAAGTCGCTGCGGCCGATCTGCTCGGCCAATCCGCCTTGGCGGTCGATTTGGCGCGAGGCCAGCATGGGAATGAAGTACAGCGCCACCCCCAACGAGGCCAACAGCGAGAACACGACCGTCAGCGCCATGTCGCCGAAGATCTGCCCAGCTACGCCCTCGACGAAGACGATGGGAAAAAACACCGTGATCGTCGTCAGCGTCGAGGCCAACACCGCGGTCCCGACCTCGCTGGTGCCGCGGACGGTGGCTTGGACCAAATCGTCGCCCTCCTCCCGACAGCGGAAGATGCTCTCCAGCACCACGAGCGAGTGGTCGACGAGCATCCCGATTCCGAGGGCCAACCAGCCGAGCGACATGA
>JAPOYQ010000400.1 GCA_026706505.1 Gemmatimonadota bacterium | reverse complement strand
CTGGCCGAGTTGGTTCCCGCTGCGAGTGCGGGCGCGCACTTGGGTGCCGGGCGGCGCGGTAGCCGTCCAGTGCATGGACGACAGAATGCGGGCGGCGCGCCCCAATTCGATCGGCTCAGACGTGAGCGATACCTCGGGGAGAAAGCCGCGTCCGTATAGCTGTATCTCGCGGATGGCCGGGCGAGCCGACCCCCTGACCAAGGTGTAATTCATCCTGAAGTAACGCGCCTTGGTCAGCGGAAACACATTGTCCTGAAAGAGAATATTGCGATGCGCGGTTCCCTCTACACCTTCCAAGCCGCGCGCCGTCAATGCGACGTAGCTCAAGCTGCCATCCGGTGCGCGGCTGCCGTCCGAAAGCGCGATCCCGTAATTGGGAAACGCTCGGCTGTACCTATCGCCAAAGACGATGGCGGCGCGGTTGACCCAGTACCAGGTTCCCAAGTCGAAATAGATATTGCGATGCGGATCCTGAAATACAACCGCCGGATCGTTGCCGCTAAAGCCCACTTCCACGCTCCAGAAGGATCCCCACTCGCCATCTACAGTTAGCTTTTCCGCGCCCAAGTTGCCGTAGCCGATAATCTCCCCGCCGCGATCCAGGGCACCAAGGCTAATGTTGTCGCCCATGGTCCACACCTCGACTTGGGTCAGTCGCGGCCTCTCCCGGCGATAGTACTCGACCGGGCCTTGCCATTCCTCCTCAATGGCCTCGTATGCCGCTTGGTCTATCTGCCGCAAAACGCCGGAAGACTCGCGGCGGAAGTAGAGCACATCGCCGCGCTCTTCCTCCGGCAGGCTGTTCCAGCGCGCGGCACTGATTTGCTCAGCCTGCCCCAAATCGCTGGCCGTCGCCACCACCTGGAGAAACTGAATCAGACGACCAGTAAGCCCCGGGTCCACTTGGCGGGTAGGCTGCAACTCGAACTCATAGACGCGCTGCGATTTGTTTAATCCCTCGCTGTGGCCGGCGGGCAGGTAGCTGAAGGACTCGCTTTGCAGGAAGGCGGGGTCGCCGTTGGCAGTGAGCACCTTGAACTGGAGGAATGGATCGCCTTGGCCTTCAACGGCGAACTTCACCACCACCTTCTGCGCCCACACTAGCCGCCCCAAGTCGATTTCGACCCACCACTTGTCGAGCGGGTCCGCCACGTCCGGTTCCCAGAAGGTATCCTCCCGGCCATCTAGGATGTTGACGGCTCCCGCGAGATCAGTTCCAGCACTGCGGATGCCACCCTGCACCCCATCTCCATAGGTGAATGAGCTAGCATCTAAGGCGGCGTTGACTTGATCGCGGACAAATGCGGGCCGGACGCCTTCGTCGCTGAAGTCCAAGCTGCCCAGCGGAAAGCCCCACTCCGGCCAGTGCTCCGAAGCGACGTTCAACCCTTTCTCGTCGAGTTGGTACGCTTGACACCACGCCGCCGATGCCGTCAGCAAAACCATGCCCGCGATCGCAACGCTTTTCATGGCTGCTTCAGTGTGGATCGCCCACGCGCCAGCGATGCCTTTCCACCCCATCCATATCCAGTTCAACCCCAAACCCCGGCCCTTCCGGCAACACAATGCAACTGTCCTCCACCCGCAGCGGCTCGGTGATGATCTCGTCCCGCCACTCAATACCGGTGACGAACTCCATGGGGGCCACATTCGGTATGGAGGCCATCAAATGCGCGGCCGCTATGATGCCGACCGGGCCTTTGGTGTTGTGCGGCGATATGGGAACGTGAAAGGTATCGGCAATGGCCGCGATTTTGCGCACCTCGGTAATCCCGCCAGCGTACATCAGGTCGGGTTGTGCCACGTCGATGCCGTCTAGATCCAACAATTGACGATAGTGGCTCTTGGTGTTCAGCCGCTCGCTGCCCATGACCGGAATGGAGATTTCCCGCCGCACTTTTGGATAGGCGTTCAGGTCATCCGGTGGCACGGGGTCTTCAAACACGTAAAGATCGGACGACTCTATGGCGCGGGCCAAGCGGATGCACTGGGCCACTGTGAAGCGGCCGTGGCAATCGATCAACAACTTGACATCCGGCCCCACTGCTTCCCGCACCGCGGCGAAGTGCGCTGCCGTCTCTGTCGGATGGCCGTCGTCCGCGTACTGACCGAAGTCGGCCCCACTCCGCGACCGCGCTCCACCCTTGATCGCAGTGTACCCCTCGTCCACCTTTTCCCGCGCCATTTTCGCCGAATCCTCGGGCGTGGCACCGCCAAAGTGCGTATAGACCTCGACCCGGTCGCGGAACTTGCCGCCCAACAGTTCGACCACCGGCAGATTCGCCACCTTGCCCTTGATGTCCCACAGCGCCTGATCAATGCCGCTCATAGCACTCATCCACACGGGACCTGCCATGCGCCAGATACAGCTCAGCGAGGAGCGCAAATAGAGCTTGTGCCACAAGTACTCGATGCGCGCCGGGTCCTCGCCGATCAGTTCCTGTTTGAGATGCTCGACCGCGGCGACTACCACCGGCTCCTTGTTGGAATACGTGGCCTCGCCCAAACCCACTAGGCCCTCGTCTGTAAAGACCCGCACAATCGTCCATTTGCGGCCCGGCGAGTCAATCAGAATAGTATCAATATCGCGTATTTTCATCACATTACCTTTTGCACTGCGAAAGGGTTTTTCCTATCAGAGGTTGGGCTCGGCTGTTGACAACTCCGCGCCATTATACGCCCATTGCAAGTGTATATGGCTGGTCGAGTGTCTTTTGCTGGTACGCCCCCCCGGCATATCCAGCGTCCGTTCCCAGCAATGGGGCGTTAACACGCCTTGCACTTCTTGGTAGCGATTGTAAGTAGTGATCCAAGTCGGCGGCAGAAAGTCGGGCTTGGCTTGCTTGAACCATTGCTCTTCTTGAGGCGTTAGCTTTTCTCTGGTCTCGGCCAAGAGAGCCGTGCGACAGTCAAAGAGCGCCTCGAAATAGTGTCCGAACTTCCGGTCATCTACCAGCAAGACATCATGGCAAGTCCCGTCCTTATGGCGCTCTTGCTCGAGATAATCCAAGGCCACGCCCTCGCCCATAAAGCGGTCGATGAAATGCCAGCGGACCTCTTCGCCCCGGTGGCGCTTTGCAGCCAAATCAGGCGGCAGGATGCCTCCATATCGCCCCCAGCGATCTTCAAAGAGCGCCTCGAATGTCCCCCGCTCCCGGATGGAGGGATTTTTGCTCACATAAGATGGGTTGGAGACCGCAGGGTCGAACGAAACCTCTACCTTGTACTTTTCTTTTTTAGCGACCGCGCGATCCCCCCATCCCTCGTAGTGCCAAGTCGCCACCGGATACAGATAGGGGGTCACCGGAGTCACCGATAGGCAAACACCACCTTGGCAAGAAGGCCTTTTCAAATCTCTTACATTGGACTCTAACCACACCATCGCACTCATTGCTCGTATTTCGAGCAGACGCTGCCTACCGCCCATGGCCTCAATCGCCCGCTCTACCACCTCCAGGGCTTGGTCGCGGTCTGCGCCCATCTTGGCTAGGGGAAAGCGCACGTAGTCCTCGCGATAGTTCCCCTCGGCGGCCACGAACGCCAAGAGCAAGGAGTCTATATTCACATCGCCAGACCGCTCTATCCGTATCCTCTTTTCCAAGTGAGCCATGGCGTCGTGCGCCTCGGGCGGCAATTGCTCCGCAATCTCGTCAAGAGGAGCGGATTCAGCGGTTTCCTGTGCAAGCTGCAGTGGCGCAGCCTCGACGACCAAGCGCTGCATTTGCCGCTCGTGCAAAGCGGGTTTCGTAGGATCAAATGCCCTCGTTTCTAGTCGCGGCGGCTGACGAAAAACCACTTGGAAGGCCGGTTGAGGTTCGGGTATGGAAGGAGTCAACAAGACCACAGTTAAATGCAGGAGGGCCGAAAGGAACAGGCAGACGGCCACTCTCTTGGTTTCTGTCGAGGACCAGTGCATATCAATCTCCTTTCATACTCAGCGTACGCAGACGAGCGTCCTCAGTCAAACAACGGCGACACTTCTTGCGCCACAGTGCGAGCGGCTTCTTGGTAAAAATCATCGAGAATAGACTCATCATCCGGTATGAAGTCCGGTATGAAACTCTTATAGATGTCGAGTTTCTGCTCCATCACCGTTTTGTCTTTGAGTACATCCTGCACTACCAACTGAACTTGGGAGCCTAACCCCGCTCGTTGGGCAGAGCTATAGTAGCCGACCATGTACCTGTTCACAATATAATCCAAGGTGTAGCGAAAGTCCTTGGCCGAAGGCTCCGTGGTGAAGCGGACGCGGTTGAACCGTTTGAGCTCGTTCAAAAGCGCCGGTCGAACCGCCTTATGCAGGGCAAGAAGCTTTCCCTTAGCCTTCATTCTTTTTTGCGGGAAGACTTTAAATACCCTAAAAAAGAGAGCTTCATCTGAAAAGATCTCATCATCTGGACCTCCGTATGCCTCAACTAGTCCATTAATCTGGTCAGACAAGACCTCACTATTGCTCGTCCTCACCAACACCTTAAAGGTTCCACTCAGGACGTTTACTGCACCCTCCTCCTCGACCAGCTCTTCCACCACCGGCGACCCCACGAATGGAACCAGCAGCGCCGCAGTATAATCCAACGCCTGAAACTTGAGCAATTTGCTTTTGCCCGCCGCTTTGGCGATCAGCGGTTCCAACCCAACATTCTCTTCTTTTCTTAAAAAGTCGCCAGCCATATCGACGACCCGCACTAAGTACGCCTTGGCCTCGCGCTCGGAAAAATGCTCCCCGTGCAGCGCAAAAAGCTGTTCGCCAAGGGCCGTGGACTTCTTGCAATGGCTCTTTAAATCCCGCAACAGTGAGACCAAGGAATCCCGGCTCGCGATAGCAGACAACCCAGACGCCGTACTGACATCCGCGACGAACTCGTCCAACGTCCCCTTGTCGTCCTTCTCCAGCCGGTCGCGCAACTGTTCCAAGGCCACGAGCACAAAATCCGTTTCTTGTCCAGGAGCAGCGAAAACATTCGCTGCCATGTAGAAAAAGACGCTAACGGCAATGCGGAACCACGTGTTATTCATGCGCCTACTTCCTTGCTAAGTACACGATAGTAGATCTACAGATAATGCCGGGGACGTCGCGTATTTTCATCGCACTAACCTTCCTTTTACATCGTACAGGAATACTTCCTAGCGAACGGGTTCTGCTATTGACGGCTCCGCGCCATTATACGCCCATTGCAAATATACAGAGATGGCATCCCTCCCCTGTGCCCGCTTCCAGTGATGGGGTGTCAACACGCCCTGCACTTCTTGGTAGCGATCGTAAACCGTGATCCAAGTCAGCGGATTGACCCTAGGATTGGCTTGCCTGAACCATTGTTCTTCTTGGGGCGTTAGCTTCTCTATAGTCTTGGCCAAGAGTGCCGTGCGACAGTCAAAGAGCGCCTCGAAATAGTGCCCGTACTTCCGGTCGTCTACCAGCACGACCTCAAAGCAAGTCCCGTCCCTACTGCGCTCTTGCCCCAAGTAATCCAAGGCCACGTCTTCACTCATAAATCGATCCACGAAATGCCAGCGGACCTCTTCTCCCCGGTGGCGCATTGTGGCTAAATCAGGAGGCAGATTGCCTTTATATCGCCCCCAGCGATCGTCAAAGAGCGCCTCAAATATTCTCCGCGCCCGCTTGGGATTTTTGCTCACATAAGATGGGTTGGGCACCGCAGGGTCGAACGAAACCTTTACCTTGTATCTTTCTTTTTTGAAGACAGCGCGTTCTCCCCATCCCTCGTAATACCAATGCCAAGTCGCCACCGGATACAGATAGGGGGTCACTGGAATAACCGTTAGGACAACACCACCTCTTTCTATCTCTTTTGAGTCGGACTCTATCCACACCATCGCGCTCATTGCTCGTATTGCAAGCAGACGCTTCATGCCGCCCATGGCCTCAATCGCACGCTCTATCACCTCCAAGGCCCGGTCGCGGCCTGCGCCTGTATTGGGCAGGGGAAAGCGCACATAGCCCTCGCGATCCTCGGCAGCCCTGCGCGCCAAGAGCAAGGAGTCGATGTTCACATAGTCAGACCACTCTATCCGCATCCTCTTTGCCAGGTGAGCCACGTCGTCGCGTACCTCAGGCGGCAATTGCTCCGCAACCTCGCCAAGAGGAGCGGATTCGGTGGATTCCTGTGCGAGCTGCGGCAGTGCACTCTTGACAACCAAGCGCTGCATTTGCCGCTCGCGCAAAGCAGGTCTCGTAGGATCAAACGGCCTCGTTTCTAGTGCGCGTGGCGGCGGACGAAAAACCACCTGGAAGGTCGGTTGTGGGTCGGGTGTGGAAGGAGTCAACAAGAGGGCCGAAAGGAATAGGCAAGCAGCCAGTCACTTGGTTTCGGTCGAGGACCGGTGCATATCAATCTCTTTTCGTATTCAGCGACAGATATGAGCGTTTTAATCAAATAGCGGCGACACTTCTTGCGCTACAGTGCGAGCGGCTTCTTGGTAAAAATCATCGAGAATGGACTCGTCATCTGACCTGATCTCCTCCGTGAATCCCTGCTTGATGGTGAGTTCCTTGTCCAGCACCGCTTTGTCCTTGAGTACATCCTGCACTACCAACTGCATGCGGGTCCATAGAAGACGTTGTTCAATATTATGGTAGGAGCCAATCCAGTATCCGTTTACAATGTAATCCAAAGTGTAGCGAATATCCTTAGCCGAGGGATCCGTGGTAAAGCGGATGAAGTCGAACCGTTTGAACTCGTCCAAAAGCGCCGGTCGAACCGACTCATGCAGTGCGAGTATTTTTCTCTTAGCCTTCATTTTCTGGTGCGGTGATACCTTAAATACTCTGAAGAAGAAAGAGCCGCTTCCTTGACCGTGAAACTCAACCATTTGATCAACCCGGTCAGACAAGCCCTCACTGTTACGAGTCCTCACCAACACCTTAAAGGGTCCAGTCGGGACATTTACCGCGCGCTCCTCTTCGGCCAGTTCTTCCACCACCGGCGACCCCACGAATGGAACCAGCAGCGCCGCAGTATAATCCAAGGCTTGAAACTTGAGCAATTTGCTTTTGCCCGCCGCTTTGGCGATCAGTGGCTCTAGCCCAACATTCTCTTCTTTCTTTAAAAGGTCGCCGACCATATCCACGACCCGCACTAAGTACGCCTTGGCCTCGCGCTCGGAAAAATGCTCGCCGTGCAGCGCAAAAAGCTGTTCACCAAGTGCCGTGGACTTCTTGCAATGAGTCTTTAGGTCTCGCAACAGTGAGACTAGAGAATCCCGGCTCGCGGCAGCCGACAATCCAGACGCCGTACTGACATCCGCGACGAATTCGTCCAACGTCCCCTTGTCGTCCTGCTCCAGCCGGTCGCGCAACTGCTCCAAGGCCACGAGCACAAAATCCGTTTCTTGTGCAGAAGCGGCCAAGGTACTCGATACCATGTAGAAAAAGACGCAAACAACAATGCGATACCATGTGTTACTCACGCGTATGCTCCCTCGTCAGATCTGCGTCAGAAAGCTGCCCATGTGATCGGTGATGTAATCGGCCACCAGCCACGCGCCGGCCGCAACCACTTCTCCGAGAATCAGCCCCAGAAAGAATGGACGCAGGCTCCGGTATAGCCGCGGCCCCCCATACTTGAGAATCACCAGCTTGAGCAGCCAAGCGATGAGCGCGCTGGCAAAGATATGGCCGGTCTTCCAGTTCGCGCTGATGGCGTAGCCGAGCGGATTGAGAGGCCACCACAGCAAATGGTGCCGCATCCACATCAGCACGGCCATCACCCCGCCGCCGATTGACATGAACAGCCAAGCGTCGAGTCGCGGACCAGTCAATTCCGCTGCAATGCGCGGGGCCATGTCCTTGGGGCCGTACGTGGCAGCTCCCCAGCCAAAAAACAGGCCGTTGAGATTGATGCCGCCGTATTTGTACGCCAACGCCATGGTAACGTACGAAGAGCCGACCAAGCTGACCACAATCGCTATGACCACCGCCCAGAACAACCGCCGCTTCCCGTCCTTGATCACCTCGCTCATCTTCAGGCCATTGGCGACCGACGACATTACAAACGAACGAATCTCCGAGTGCCAGCCATACGAAAACCCCAAGGCCACCAAACCAGAAGCTCCCAAGCTCGAAGTCCCCGCACCGGAAATCACAAAAGTCGAGGTCATAATGGGAGGGCGCATGGCCGGGATGCCCCCTTCGGCGACCACCCGCGTCAGGCCCAAAAACAGCACCATGGCCCCAAAGATAAACATCGCCACGCCCAACGGCGGCAGCCCAGCCATCCACAGGCCCAATCCCACCAAGCCGAGCGACCCCAGCAAGCCGAAGGTAGCCTGCCGATAAGACATAATTTCGTCGGTATCGTCCACGGCTGGATCATCGTGCCACGCTTTCCGCCACACGGACTGCAAGTGCCCGCGCGACACCCACAATCCGATCAGCACGAAGACGATCATCGCCCCCATGCCTTGGTGGGCTAGGTACGGCTCCCGCGAGTACAGATCCATCCGCTCCGTGCTTTGCAAGCCGAGGACATTGAAGATGCCCCGTTGCACCGTGGTCAGGATGTAGAACGCCCAGATAGACGCGGAAATATCCAAGTTGACGAAGTAAAAGAAGCCGATCCAAGGCGGGCTAAACCACAGGTCCAAGCGCACTGTATCGCGGAACAGGGGGAGCGATGCGGTCCGCGTAATCCCAGGCACCTCCGGGAAATAGGCGTGTAGTCCATTGACGCTGAGCAAGACAAATGCGAATGCAAACCCCAGCCACATCGCCTTATTGGTAAAAAACGCTCGCCCAATAGCCCGCCCTTGCTCGCGCTGAATCATCTCCATCGGCACCTGCACCAACGGATACGCCAGCTTCTCCCGATCTACCCATTGCTTGCGCAAGATGACCATCGTGCAAATCATCGCCGCGCTGAGCGCCAAGAAGAAACCGTACCAATAGGTCAGCGGCAGCACCCACGCTGCCCAAGGAATAGCGGCCCCCTCGGGTAGCCCCTCAAAAAAGTAGCGCGCCACGTTTTCACCGCGCGGGATCATCCACGTGGGGATGTACTGGTTGTATAAAAAGTCCCAGTTATTCTCCGGCGTCGCGTAGTACGTGGACCCGACCAGACAGGGGATGATAAATTGGGTAAACCCCATCCCGGGAATGCAGCAGGCGACCACCAACATGACGTAGATGGTAATCAGCTCGGATTGGGTCAGGGCCAAGGAGCGGCGCAGACAGTACACGAGGCCGCTGGCGGGTACCAGAAAAAAGAAAAAGAATAGAGCGGCTGGCGTACTAAAATTTAAGGTCAGGTACGAGCCGCGAATGATGGTCGTCGCGTACGCGTCTAAACCATTGAGCAGCAAGGCGAGCACGGCACCGAGCAGGATGCCCCGCGCGGGGATGCCGGCGACATCCTGCTGCCCTTCCTCCTGGTTCACCCATTCGAGGTATGCTGGAGGAATCTGTTTTTTCAATTCCTTTGACCTCGGCCATGGTTCAAATCAGTACACGCTAGCGACGAGTTTGGTAATCGTCGTTTGCTCGCCTTCGGCATCGACCTCCATGCCGACCCGGCACAGATACAGGCCCGGCGGCGTCAGACGGCCCTGATCGTCCCGTCCGTCCCAAGTCAAACGCTGCACTCCGGCGGCATGTGCCACCACCGGAGCCATCTGCCGCACGCGCTGGCCGTCTAAGCCATACACCTCTAGCACCAACGCCTTGGTACCCTGCACCGCGAACACCGGAAACACCAATTCCACTACGTCGTTGATCCCGTCCCCATTGGGCGTAAACGGATTAGATGACGCGATCACCTCGCCCAACAACCCGCCGCTAAACGGGGTCAACACCTGCAAACTGCGGCCGGCACCGGCATCCACCCGCTGCCATACCCGCTCATCGCCTTCGCCCAACCCCACCTGCACGGCAAACGCATTGCTGGCCAGGTAGAGCACACCGGAAAATTGCAGCGCGACGAACCCCTCTCCCTCCGCCACGGGCGCGGGTAGCTGCACCCACAGCGAATCGGTCCCGGTCTTCACCCGCGTCACTTCTTCCGGCCCATAGCGCACGCGCTCTGCGCCCACAACCACCTCCTCCAGATCGACCGCTGCCCCCGACGGCAACACCACTAGTACCTGGTCGAAGCCGCGATTGTCGGCTTGGAACTGCGGCTGCAAAGACAGCGAGAAGGTCGTGCGCTCCCCGCGCTGCTCCGTCTGTCGCGGCTGCACTTCGCCTATAACTTGGCTAGCCAAAGGCCAATCCAGCGCGATGTGCATCTGGCGCAACAACGCCCCGTGGCCGGGATCGTCCGAGCGCAGTGTGGCCTCTACTATGGCGTAGCGGCGCGGGCTTGGCGAGGTGATCGGCGCGCCTGTGGCCGTGTAGTACGGACTCCAAGAGCTCCAGTCGGCACCGGGAACCACCGATATAGTCGAATCGCCCCGCTGAAAGCTGAGCAGCTTGCGATATTTGGCCTCGGTCACCTCTTTTCCGGCGTTGGTGAAGTAGTGGATTTCCTCGTCGAGCTGGTTGCCAGTGCGCGTGCGAAATTGCACTTGGGTGCCCGGAGGGGCGTCGGCTGCCCAGTGAATGGAAGACAGGATGCGAGGATCGCTGCCCAGCTCCATAGGTGCCGATTGCAGCGTCACCTGCGGCAGGAAACCGCGTCCGTAGAGCTGGAGCTCGCGGATGCCGGAGTTGGCCCAATTCGGGACGATGAGCACGCGGTAATCCATCTTGAGGTAGCGCGCCCTAGTGAGCGGAAAGGCATTGTCCTGGTAAAAAATGTGGGGGAACAGCCCACTGAAGCGGCCCGGCTCTATGTCGGCGGTTTTCCGCGTGGCCAGCGCAACGTAGGCCAAGCTACCGTCTGGGTTGCGCTGGCCATTCGAGAGATTGATGACGTAGTTGGGGAACGCGCCGGTAAAGCCGTGGGCGATATTTTCGCGGTCAAAACCGATGACCACTCGGCTGATCCAGAACCAAGTCCCCAAGTCGAAGAGGAGTTCGCGGTCGAACTCCACGTCGATGTGCTCGACGCCGCTGACGCCCACTTGCTCGGTCCACACGGTCTTGTAGTCGCCGTCAATGGCCAAGCGCTCCGTCCCGGTGTTGCTCGTGCCCCCGATCAACCCGCCTCGGCTCAGCGAGCCCAAGCTGATGTTGTCGCCCTCGGTCCACACCTCCACCTCGGCCAGCCGCGGCCGCTCCCGTCGATAGTACTTAATCGGACCAGCGCGCGACTCGCTCAGTGCTGCATGCTGGTCTTGGTCGATCTGCCGCAAAACGCCCGAGGACTCGCGCAAGAAGTAGATCACATCGCCGCGCTCTTCCTCTGGCAAGCTGTTCCAGCGGGTCTCGCTGACTTCGTGCCCTTGGCCGCGCGCGCTGGCCGTAGCCACGATCTGGACGAACTGGAACATGTCGCCGACAAAGTCCGTGTCCGCTTCCTGCGAGGGCTTCAGATCAAACTCAAAGACGCGCTGGGTTTTGTTCAAACCTTCGCTGCGGCCGGCCTGCGCGAAGCGGATCGCCTTGCTCTGGGAGAAAGCCGGGAGGCCGTTGGACGTGAGCACCTTGAACTGCAAGAAAGGGTCGCCCATGCCTTCCGGCGCGAATTTCACCACGATCTTGCGCGCCCATACTAAGCGGCCCAAGTCGACCTCGATCCACCAATCGCGGAGGGGCGCGTCCACGTCCGGCTCCCAGAAAGTATCCTCTTGGCCGTCTATCGCATTCGCGGCCTCAGCCAAGTTAGTGCCCGCCGCCCGGATCCCGCCCTGTACGCCTTCGCCGGACACAAAGTTCGGGGCGTCTAGCACGGCGTTGATTTGCTCGCGGATGCGGTGCGGCCGCACCCCTTCCGGGCCCAATTGCACCGTACCTGCGGCTATCTCCCATTCCGCCCAGTCGCCCTCGTCAACGGCAACCCGGTCCGCTTCGAGGCGGAATCCCTGGGGCCACGCCGACGCGGCGACCAGCAGGGTGCAAGCAACGAGCCACGACCGAGTCACGCGACCTTCTCCTCCCCCACCTGCTGACACGCCGCGATGAATTCCTCGGCCGTGGTGGTATAACCGATCAGATGTTCGAAGTTGCGCAGCGTAATCCGGTTGATCCAACCGCCTTCCGGTAGGCTGTCGTCTATCGTGTCTGGCATCTCGATCGTACCGGGGGCGTTTGAACAATCGCGCAACAGAATGACGCGGTAATTCCTCCCTACGGCTTCGGCACAGGTGTAGTGCAGGCAGGCCCGCCGACTGTAGCCAACCACGAACAGCGTCCTAATGCCATAGCTGCGCAAGTGCTGGTCCAAGAAGGTGTCGTGGAAGCCGCTCCAGATCCACTTGGGGAAATTGCGCTCGCCCTCGCGCGGGGCCACGTAGTCGAGGTATTCGGGTTTGTGTTCTTGCCGCGCCCAGCTTGCAATGCCGTTGCCGCCGCCGCTCTTGGTCTTGCCCCAGATCTCGCCCACGATGTTGCCGGGGTCGGCCACTAGGCGCAGGTCGTTGTGGACGTAATTGACCAGCATTCCGCTGGCGCGGGCGGCTTGCAAAGCCGGCGCGATGAAGTCCTTGGTCGTTGGGTTGGGCGAGCGGCCATCGACATCCACCAAGAGAAAGGCGCACTCGGCGAACTCTAGGGTCAGGGTCTCGTACCCGTAGTCGTACCCGCCGGGATAATCCTTGTAGTAGCGAATGGGAATTTGAATGTTGGCCATAGGACCTCCTTTTTTAATAGACCACAGCGACAGTCCCCGCTAGCTGATCGCCGCCTTTTTCCGACTCCACCGATATGCGATAAACGTACAGGCCCGGGGGTACCCGCTCGCCGTTCTCGTCCCGGCCATCCCAAGAAAAGTGTAGGCCACCGCTGTGCTGTTGCCCGTCGTGGATTACCCGCAGTGGGCGACCGGACAGGTCGAAAACTGCGAGACTCAAGGGCACCTCTTGGGTTACCTGCAATAGCTTGAAAGAGAAGTTAATCTGCTCGTTTATCCCATCGCCATTGGGGG
>JAPOYQ010000129.1 GCA_026706505.1 Gemmatimonadota bacterium | reverse complement strand
TAAAGGGGAGCCAGCCTACCCAATGTCATACATTGGGGCTGGCGAGGGGCTCCGGCCCCTTCGAACCCCCGACTGGGGGGAGTTTCCCCCTGGCCCCCCAATCACCCCCGTCGTGGCGGCTCGGGGAAGCCTTCGACCACAACCGCGAGGGCTTGCCCTCTGAGAGAAAAGCGGCGCGGTGGTCGAACAAACGGGCCATTCAAGTGGGCCACCCCTCTTGTGTGAATGGCCCATCATTGCGACGCCACGTCCTTGACCCCGGAAGGCGGAAATCGTCGATCATTTCGCGGCCGTTCGAGGCCGGGTTTTCCTGCTCCCATGGGACGACCTTCTCCATGACGACATCGAAGCCGTCATGGCGTTCGACGGTGTCCTGCCCCCGGAATGCGCGAGCTTTGCCGGGCAGGCTGGGATTTCCAGGCCCCCTGGCATGCCAGAACACCCCGGAACGCCTCCTGCACCGATTTCCGTCTCAGGGACCGCAGGTCTCGTCGCCGGTGTCGCGCCTCAAACGCCGGTAGGCTTCCGACGACATCCAACTCGTCACCACATTCTGAAATGATTCATCATTCATGAACCGCACGAAGATGTCCTCGTTTTGGTCCATCCGTTCGGCAAACAGATTCTTGAGCAGACCCTTGAACACCAACTCGAACTTGTCGCCGGGGTTCACTGTTGCCGCCTGTCGCACTCCTTCGTTCGTCATTGCCGCTTCGACGACCTGATCGAAGAAGAGTTGGTCCGCTTGGTTGAAGTCCGTTCCGAAGCGTGCATTGACAATGTCGATGAGCTGAGACAGCGGGACCGCTTGCGGGCGAGCCAATCCAGTCCCGACCTCCGTTGGCCCATCGAGCGGTCGTGCCTTGCCTTCCGAGAGCGAGATGGAACCTTCGCTGAACTTCTGCAGCCGGTAATACTCAAGCTGCACCTCTTCATCGAAGCGGTACGCAGGTCCGCTCTTGCGGCGTGGCAGTTTGGACCCAAGGTGGCGGAGGAACACGTACAACCGCTCCAAATCGGAGTCCTGGTAGGGTATGACCTGGCTCAGAAACCCGTACAGGTTCAGGAACGCCTGAACCTTGCCGCGCCAGTCCTCCGCCTCTTCTTCGTCCTCATTACTGCGGGCGGTGAATCGGGACACCGCCGGGTCGAGTACGGCATTCATGGCTTGGTGATCCGATGCGCTCTGTCGTCGCTTCGGCTTGAAATAGAACTTACAAAATCGCTCGACCTCCTCTTGGAGATAGACTCCAGACCGATCCAGCTCAGCCTTGATCGCGTACATGCGCGCCGAGTCCACTTCCTGGCCCATCTCGGCGCCCTCGTAATAGGCCTTGAAGGCTTCCTGAATCTCCAGGCGGTCGTTCACGAAGTCCAAAACGAAAGTATCCTCCTTGCGCGGATGAATACGGTTCAGTCGGGACAGCGTCTGAACGGCCTGAATCCCCGCGAGGCGTTTGTCGACATACATCGTATGCAGCAGCGGCTGATCGAACCCGGTCTGATATTTCTCCGCGACAAGCAGCACCTGATACTCATTCGTTGCAAACTTCTCGGGCAGTTCCTTCTCGGAGATGCCGCGATTCATGCCCGGCTCGGTATAGGTCACTCCTGCGACCTTCTCGTCCGCCACTTTGCCAGAGAAAGCGACCAGCGACTTGATGGCGTAGCCCTTTTCCTGGATGTAACGGTCGAAGCTCTGCTTGTAGCGAACCGCTTCGAGGCGCGAACCCGTCACTACCATCGCCTTGGCCCGGCCGCCGATCCTGTGCCGCGTGACGGCCTGGAAATGCTCGACCATCACCTCAGTCTTCTGCGCGATGTTGTGCGGATGCAACCTCATGAAACGCGCCAGCGCCAGCGCCGCTTTCTTGCGCTCAACGTTGGGATCGTCCTTGCATGCCTTGAGAAGCCGGAAGTAGGTCCCGTAGCTGGTGTAGTGCTTGAGCACGTCGAGGATGAACTCTTCCTCGATGGCTTGGCGCATGGTGTAGCGGTGCAGGGGTTTACCGCCGCGACCGAACACGGCGAGAGTCTTGTGCTTCGGGGTGGCGGTGAAGGCGAAGAAGCTTAGGTTCGCCTGCCGGCCGCGCTTCGCCATGCTGCGGTACAGTTCCTCCAAGTCTTCACGCCCTTCCTCGGCTGCGCGCTTCTTGGCTCTTTCCCGCAGCCCCTCTCCACCCAACACTTCCTTGAGATCGGTGGCGGTCTCGCCGCCCTGGGAGCTGTGCGCCTCGTCCACTATGACAGCGCACCGTCTCGTAGGAAGAACACCTGTACCCCGCTCACCCCGGTCCTCGGCCATCTTGAGCAACTGTCGCGAGACGAAAGGGAATTTCTGCAGCGTCGTGATAATCACCGGAACCGCGTTCTCAAGTGCCTTGGCAAGTTGTCGCGATCTCTCATCGATGCGCTGTACGACGCCTCGCTTGTGCTCGAACTGGTAGATCGTGTCCTGGAGTTGCTGATCGAGCACGACGCGGTCGGTGACCACGATCACGCTGTCGAAGACTCTCTCGTTGGTCGCATCGTGCAGGGATGCCAGCCGATGGGCAAGCCATCCGATGGTGTTGGTCTTGCCGCTGCCGGCGGAGTGTTCAATCAGATAGTTGTACCCCATGCCTTCCCTGCCTGCCGCGTCCACGAGCATCCGCACCGCATCGAGCTGATGGTAGCGGGGAAAGATCATGGTCTCGGTCTTGATCTTGTTGCCCCGATCGTCGCGCTTCACGTCGATCTGCAAGTGCATGAAGCGGGCCAAGATATCGAGCAGGCTGTCGCGTTGCAGCACCTCTTCCCACAGGTAAGCCGTGCGGTAGGTCCGGCCGGCCGGATCCGGCGGGTTACCAGCTGCGCTTTCGAATCCCTTGTCGAAAGGCAGGAATTTCGTCGCTTTACCGGCCAGCCGGGTCGTCATGAGCACGCACTCGGTATCCAAGGCGAATTGGACCAGTGAGCGTCGCTTGAATTGGAAGATGGGCTCACGCGGGTCCCGCTCCCGCTGATACTGGCGACGCGCATCGTCGACCGTCTGGCCGGTGAGCGGGTTCTTCAGTTCCAGTGTCACCACCGGAATGCCGTTCAGGCTCAGCGTGACATCCAGCGAATTCTCGGAGTTCGGCGAGAAGCGCAGTTGGCGGGTAAGCCCCAGGCGGTTGGCGGCATAGCGAGCCTGGAGTTCGGGATTCAACTCGTGCGCCGGCTTGAAGTAGGCCGCGCGAAGCGTTCGGCCGTAGCACTTGAACCCATGACGGAGTGTCGCGAGCGCGCCGTGATTGTCCATCCATTTGCACAGATCGCCGATCACCTGCTCGCCGGTGTTGTCGCCGTGCAACCGTTCCAGCTTGGCCCATTCCTTCGGCTGTGTTTCGCGGATGAATGACAGGATCTCGTCGGGAAAGATTGCACGCTCGCGGTCGAACCCTTCGCCCTCGATCCGCACGTATCCGTTCCGGAGCAAATGCGCTTCGATGACGGTCTCGAAGGCGGCTTCGGTATGACGACCTTGGTTCATGTAGCCATCCTTGCGAGCTTCTGGCTCAATAGCCAGACCGCAACCTGACAGTATGGATCAAGGTTCCCGACCATTGCGTCATGTCTGGCTCGCTCGCGGTCGAGCACTTTACGGGGCACATGGCCTTGAAATTGCGTCTTCCGGCTTTCCCACCATTGGAGAACGGCATCGTACACACCCTTCCGATGGTTCCTCAGCACAGGCAGATTGAGGTTTAACACACCGTTGAGCTGTTGGTCGAACCCCACGTCATCCGAGCGGATCGAGCCATCCGGTTCATATCGGACGCGGGTCTCAATGCGATGCGTCGGCTCAGCAGGATTCCACTTGAGGTCTCTGTTCGCTTTCCGTGTGTCGCAGTACTGGAGGCGAGCCGGTTGCCTAGGCCCTCCGAGACAGGCGCCAAGCAGGTTCCGATAATTGAGCTGCTCGCCGGGGTGGTGAGCCCGGCACCTCCAGTGCTCGATTTTCATGGTGGTTGGTCCATTGCGAATACGACCCATGCAATAGCAGCAAAGCCCGCGCTGCTCGGTAACGAGCGCGTGCCGGAGATCGTTTTTGGCCGCGTAGTTGTCATAGTCAGAATGCAGCTTCTTTCGATGAGCTGTCAGGCTCGCTGGTTCAGAACCCTTGATGATCGGCCTCATTCGTCGCCCGCCATGAAATCGAGGAGGGTTCTGATTCGGCTAACTTCGGGGTCATCCTCGCCCAGCCGATCAACGAGTTGGGCCAACAATTCACGGGCGCTCTCGTACCGCTGTTTGCCGACTTTCCGGGAAATCTTCGAGAGCAACTCCTTCACGTCCTGCGTCCTCGGGTCCGCGTCCATGATCTCCTCAAGAACGCGGTTGGAATCGACGCCGAACGAGTGGGTGGGCGAGTAGACTTGGCCGTCAGCGATGATCTGGATCCGGTCGTGCTCCACCTCGCCGATCACCTGCGGCGAGTGGGTCGTCGCGATAAACTGGCATTTCGGGAATGTCTCGGTGAGGTTCCTGACGATCCGTCGCTGCCATGCCGGATGCAAATGGAGTTCGATCTCGTCGATCAAAACGACTGCCTCGGCCTCGGCAGCAGGATCCTCCATCTCCGGATTGGCCTGTGACAGACGGCGAGTGAGGTCGAGCACCATCGCCAACAAGCCACGCTCGCCATCCGAGAGGAACTCAACCGGCAGCGTTGCGGCGCCGCGGTCGATCAGGAGAAAACTGCCAGTTACACTCTCTCCTCCCAGACGGGGATTCCGGTAGTCTGGGAGAAAACGCGTCACCGCAGCCTCAAAGGCGGCCAGTACTCGCTTCGCGGCGGGCCGCTCCATAGTCAAAGCCTCTTGGACCCGCATCCACGCCTCGAACTCACGGAGATGAAGTTCGCGCCGGTTGGACAAGGCGCCCGAGAACGCGGCGTTTACACCGCCCTCGGCCACCCTCTTTGCCGGTGCCCTCTCTGATGCTATGGAACGCCTTGGCGAGAACAGGATAGCCATCGGCCGCCCCCCGGGATCGTCACCGATTGCGGCCGGTGGCTTTGATCCGACGAACTCCGCCCTCCCGGGTGTGTCACGCACCTGTTCGCGGGGCAAGCCCGCCTTGCCTTCACGCGGGACAATGGTCTCGCGGGTCTTGTGCAGTGTGTAACCGTATCGTCCTTTTTCTGCGCCGCCTTCGATATCGCAATCAACATCCAAGGCAGCCGCGCCCTCGCGGATATCGCCCAAGTCAAATTGCACTTCGTATCTCGGAAGTTTGTTAGCGCGGCGGACGAAAGCAGAGAGACAAACAGCCAAAGCATCAAGAATCGTCGTCTTTCCTACGCCGTTGACGCCGACGACAAGATTGAAACCGGGGTGAAAACGAAATTCCGCTGCCTCGATCGCACGTAGGTTGGCAAGCTTGAGTGAGGTAACTCTCATGCCGCACTCTCCACGCCGACCTGGCCGGTCACGGCCGCGCCGATGAGTGTCGCGCGGCGCTCATTGAGCAAGGCCGTCGTTCGTTCTGTTACAGCACGCAGATTGTCCAACTTGCTAGTCTCATTCGCTACGTGGGCAACGATAGCGCGTTGTTCATCAATTGGTGGTACTGGCAGCCGGATGTTGGCCACATCCTCGCATGTGAGTGCGCCCTTTGTTCCACCGGCGTCGTCGCTAATACTCCGTAGGAACGGATAGGCCGACAGAAAAGTCCACCGCAAGAACCACGGATCCAGTCGGGAAAGATCAGGTGAAACATAGGCGAGATGCTGGTTAATCGTTGCATCAAACGAAAGAACCACTGCTCGACCTCTCGTCTTGCCTTGGCCTGTGATCGCAACCAACACACTACCACTTCTCACCAAGGGTAGATGACACTCTCCCAACGCTGTTTCCGTAACAAACTGGTCGGCTTCCGTGGCCTCATGTCGGTTCACCACGGAACTGTTGAGCCACGGAATAGTCCCGTCGGTCCAATACGTTGCGTTACTGCGATTAGGTGTAGACCCGTTCCCAACCGAGGAGGAGTGGCCGAGCTTCCACACCTCCCAATGTTCCGGAATCTCTCCCACCCACTGGATGCCGGAGTCACGGAACGGGACGTTCGGATCGAGACCTCGGGTGACGGCGCGGGTGATAAGCGCCCGGCGCTTGTCGGCCAACAGTGTGAGCACCCTTTCCTTCGTCGCTACCAGCGCATCTATGCGCGCCGTCTCGCGGTCGAGATAGTCGGCAATTGCACGCTGCCGGGAAAGGGGTAGCGTCAAGATGCGGAGAGACTTCAGTTCGTAAGTGCTTAGCTCCATAAACGTGGATCCGCACCCGAGCGCTTGCAGACGATCTGTTTGGACGGACAGCCAATAAAAATAATACCGACTGTCCTGATCTTTGCGCGGCGTAAGAAGGAAACACCCCTGGTTGGAACAGGCGGGCCGCGCAAGTAATGCTACCTGTCCGATCGGCGCACGCTTAGTGAGGACGATTGAACCTCGCGGCGCAATCGTCGCGCCGCACGACTCGTAGCCAGCCTGTGTAATCTTACGTTGCGTGTCGTGCACCCAGTAGCTTTCTTGCGCTGTGAGATCCTCGGGTGTCACCCAGAGTATGTCACCATCCCAAAACTCAGTCTTACCGCTCTTGGGAGTAGCTCCACTGGTAACGACGAAGTCGTGCCGAAGTTGCTTCTCAATGGGAGCTGTCATTCCGTTACCTCTTGAAGCATCCGCATGATCTCCTCTTCCGCCTGCTTCAGTTCCGCATCGATTTCCTCCAGCGGTCGCGGGGGTGTGTACCTGTAGAAATGGCGGTTGAAGTTGATCTCGTAGCCGACCTTGTCCTTGTCGCGGTCCAACCAGGCGTCCGGCACGTGGGGGCGCACCTCACGTTCGAAATAGGCGTCGACGTCGTCCTTGAGCGGGACGTTCTCGAAGTCCCTCAGGCCGGTATCGGGCTCATATCCGTCCTCGTCTCCGCCCCTGGCGACCGGCTCAGCAGCCGGGTCCTTCTGGGTGAAGACCCTACGGAAGAATTTTTTCTCCGGCGCCTTCCACCCGGACTTGCGTGAATGTAGCACCTCTTCGACGCGGATCCATACCGCGTTCCAGTCGCTTTGCGGCTCACGGCCCAATTTCTCGTCGACAGCCTGAACGTCGTCGAGCAAGTCTGGAAAGGCATAGAGGAAGCGGGCCTTGTCTTCCACGGTCATCCGGTAACGCAGGCGCAACGGTCGCTCGACGGTGACACGGGTGTAGCCGAAGTCGGCATTGTCGAAGAGCCTCGTGCGATCGTTCTCCTCGAAGCGGCCGTAGAGGCGCACAATCTCGTCGATCTGTACCCCGGAGAGGTGGCGGCGCTTGTCGCCGAGGCTGCGCTTGTTGTCCTCGCTGCCGCCGGCTGTCCACACTCCGCGTGCATCAACGAGTTGAATCCTGCCCTTGCGCCGCTTCTCCTTGCGATTGGTGAGAATCCAGACGTAAGTGCCGATGCCCGTGTTGTAGAACATCTGCTCGGGCAGGGCGATGATGGCCTCGAGCCAGTCATTCTCGATGATCCACTTGCGGATATTGCTCTCTCCCGATCCCGCGCCGCCGGTAAAGAGTGGCGAGCCGCTGAAGACGATCGCGAGCCGCGAGCCGTGCTTGTGCTCCCTGGGCCGCACGGGCTCCCGCTTGTCCCACATATGCTGCAGGAAAAGAAGCGAGCCGTCGTTCACGCGCGGCAGACCCGCTCCAAAGGGGCCGTCGAAGCCGCGCTGATCGTACTCCTGCCTAATCTCCTTCTGCTGCTTCTTCCAGTCCACGCCGAATGGCGGATTGGTGAGGAAATAGTCGAAGGTCTTCCCCGCGAAACCGTCCTCGGTCAAGCTGTCGCCAAAGCGGATATTGTCGCCTCCGCCGTTGTGGTCCACTTGTTTCATCAACATGTCGGACGCGGCGGTGGCGAAGGCGCGCTTGTTGTAGTCCTGACCGTAGACAAACAGCCTCGCCGCGCCGTGATGATCGCGCAAGTAGTTCTGGGCCTCCGCCAGCATGCCCCCGGTGCCACAGGCCGGGTCGAGCAGCTTGCGCACGACGCCGGGCGTGGCGAGCAGTTGATCGTCCTCAATGAACAGGATGCTCACCATAAGGCGGATGACCTCCCGCGGCGTGAAATGGTCGCCGGCAGTCTCATTGGCCAACTCGTTGAATCGGCGGATCAGGTTTTCGAAGATTAACCCCATCTGCTCGTTTGGAACCTTAATGGGGTGCAGGTTGACATCGGCGAACTTCGAGACCACGAGATAGAGGATATTCGCCTCGCTCATCTTCTCGATCTCGTTCTCGAACTCGTAGAATTCGAAGATTTCGCGCACATTTTTCGAAAAGCCGTAGATAAAGCTGACCAAGTGCCTCTCGATGTTGTCGGGATCGCCCTTGAGTCTTTGGAAGTCAAGGGATGATCGGTTGTGAAAGCGCTGGCCGGCAGCGCGGTTCAACCAGGATTCCAAAGCCTCACCTTGAAACTTGGATTCCCGCCTGTTGAATTCCTCAAGAACCCTAAACTTGGTCGGAGCAAGCACGCAGTCGAAGCGCCGCAGCACAGTCATGGGCAGCATGACCCGTTCGTACTGTGGCGGCCGGTAGGGTCCTCGCAGCAGGTCTGCGATCTGCCAGATCAGGTTGGCGAAGTAGTTGTGGTCAGACATCATCGACCTTCGGAAACTCTGTGAGGTTCGATCCGGCTAAGACAGACCACGTTCGGCCCGCTGGCACGTGGGCGCGATGCGGCCTCAGACATGGCCTGCATCACCTGCGCTATTATAGTATCCGCTTTAATATCCGCTAGTTTGATCATTCCGCCTCGACCGGATTCTGGACCACATGTGCCAGGGCGGCCTCGATCACCTCCCGGGGATGATCCGCCTTCAGCCATTCGGAAATACTGGTCCCGCTCCTGTTCCCGCGTAGACGCGGGGACAAATCGGAGCAAGAAGCAGGCTCATCCAATGACCGTGGAATGAGCGACGATTTCCGCCTCTGGGGGTCAAGGCGGTGTAGACTGACCAACGCGCCACCAAAAATACCTCGGTGGCGCGTCCAGGTGGCGCGTGCTTTCAAAAGCCACAACGCTTTTCTCTCAGAGGGCGTTTTATTCTCCGTTGTGGTTAATGACTTTCTGCTAACGCCCCATTGGACGCGGGACAAGACAGATTTCCCTCCCCCAATGAGGCAAGGGGAAGCGAGGCTGCGCGTCGCGTGTCCCTCTCTCGCCCGGCGGAACGGCGCGCAGTACGAGAGGGGTGCAGGTGGAGGGAGCGCCCCCCCACTTATTGTTGCTGGTGTATCATCGGCGAGGGTTAAGCGGCGCGTACAGTGGCGCGCGATTAACCCTCCCCTTGTGGGGTCGCTCCCTCCACAGTGATCCCTGGCGGGAAGGCAATCGAACGGTGCCGGCTAAGCGCCGGAACTCCGAGCGGGGGACGAGGGGGCGGAACTCCCCGCCAGCCCCATGTGCCACGTTGGATATGCTGACTCCTGACACCCAACGGTGTCATGAGCCAGCCTTCGCCTCCAGTCTGCGGCTGGCCGGAACAGTGGGAGCCCCCTCCAGGGAGAGGTCCGTGGACGCTGCCGACCATGTGACGCCGGGGCGCGACCACAGCGGCTTGAACAGCCCGCCGACGGGCTGACCACAGCGCCCACCTGCCCGGCTGTCACCTTTCAGACCATGATCGGTGTCACCCTTTCAATCCGGCATCCTCAAGGGATAGTTGTATGCGGCAACGGCGTAACGCTAGGCCAGGGACCGCCGTAGCCGCGTACTGAACGCCTTCTGGGAAATCCGATGCCACGAGGATGCCGCGCACGGTGGCGCTGCCCTGTTGCCGATACCAACCCAAATATCTGGCAATCTGTCCGATCGCTGAATCCTTTGCCTCGCCAACCTTCAATTCGACAAACACGGTCGCGCCGTCGGCTCCGCGACCGACGATATCTACACGGCCAACCTCACATAGCACTTGCCGCTTCTCAAACTCAAGACCTGGCTCAAGAGCATCCAGTTGGCGCACAAGCTGGTCTTCGAGGTCGCGCTCAAGGCTGATCGACGCTTCGACGGCCTGCGCTGCCTCCTCGGACTGGTCCTCGGCTTGATTCGGTGCCCACACGTTGGGCCCATGGCGCTTCTCGTCGTAGAGTTCAAACGTGCCATCCGCATTCTTGTACAAGAATCTCTGAGAGTGAGGATGGTGAACATATGCCTTCGGATTGTTGATGGCACACGCATACAGGTGAGCCGTGAAGGTCCCAGCCTGCCAGGTGCCGGTATAGTGGTCGTTGATAAATTGCCTGAGATCCTCTCTCGACAGTGGTCCTGGGTGCTGCTCGAACGCCTCTCGAATAGCTTCTGACATCGTAGGCATCGTGACTCCTCAGGTACGTGTGAGCATAGAGCATCCACTACCGTCGCAGGTCAATCTGTACTGCATCCCAAATTTCCCGCCTTGGCTTCTTTCGCGCCTGCTCCGGGAGACGCGCAGAGTGCGGGCAAACAAGGTAGGCGGCCACATCCTCCATCAGGGCGGGCCGCCGCTGGTGTACCACCCCCGATTTCTTGCACAGATAGGACACACCATACTCAAGCGGCCGGTTTCAAGGCAAGGCGTTGTCTTGCCTGGAGCGGGGGCTCGAAGCCGAGACACTCAATCAACCAGTGCTGATTGTAGAGAGCGCGAATCTCTTCCAATGCGCAAGCCAGTTGCAATAGCGGCTGGAAGTGCCAGACCCACACCAGTTGCTCCTTGAGCGTCCTGAAGAAACGTTCAATACAGCCATTGCCTTCCGGCTCGCGAACGAACGTCGGCGAAGACTCGAACCCCAGGAAGGCGAGTTCGTTCTGAAAGTCGTCGCTCATGAACTGCGAGTACCGAGAGCAAAAACGGATTCCGATACCGCCTTGATAGAGGGTGACCTATGGGGGGACCGTGAGATGCTCCACCCGATATAAGTATAATCTAGTAAATACTTTAACCGAATTGGTTGGCAGACGGACCAACCCTGGGAGGTAACCAAGGCGGCCCTGGCCTATGTGGTCGGGAACCGGGTGGAGGCGGCCTATGCCGCTCAGACCTGTTCGGTTGCCAGGGACTCATGGATGCTACGCCGCGTATCTGAACGGACATGCGGCCGGCTCGACGCGGCTCTGATACGCTGGGGCGTCGCGGGATCGCCAGTTGGTGCCGATGCCGGCCGACCGAAGGCCGGCGAAGGGTCTTCTCCTTCCCGGAGGGAACGATTTGGAGCGACCAATTGGCATACTGCCGAGCCACTAGGCATGAATTCTCGTCTCGCACTGAAAGGCCGAACCTCAGATTAGACCGACCACTCGCGCTATTGCATCCTGCTGAGGCATGTTGAAGCTATCCCATGTGTGCAATATCTCCCTGTGGCGTTGGACTACTGCCGGTTGCGGAACAGATGGGACCCCACATGCGTTTCGTACTGATCCATGTAGTCCAGGTCTTCTATCGTGAGGTTAGCTTGTTTCTCACCACCGGCCGCCCGGGCGGCGCTTATCCTCATGTGAGCCAGAAGACCTCGGAGGATCCCTTCCCATCGTTGGCAATCGCCAATAAACTCTCGCAGGAAGGCGATTGGGTTCTCTAGTGTCCGACCGCCCCGGATGCGGTCCTTTGAAAGTCGCCAGTAGTCATGAACTATCAGATTCCTGTTCTTGACGAAATTTCTGAGGTCGTCAACTGAGAGCAGCAACTCGATCCCGTACGCCTCGACGAGCTGGCCTAACGTAGCACGTAGCGCTGAAGGATCGCCCCGCAGGAATGTCTCACCAGTGAGTTGGCGTAATCTCTTGTCACGCCGCTTCAACTCGGGTTTGACATGGGCGATGAGGCCGTTGAGCAAGAACTCTATCCGTTGGGCGGCGAGAACGGCCTCTCCGATGGTTGCGCACTCTACAAAGACTTGGTCGTCGTCCATGTTGCTCACCATAGTACCTGTTTCCTGAGTTGGCGCGTTTTTGGGTCGATGATGCTCAACATCGCCGCGGTGGCGACCCTCCTTCGCCAACATGGCACGGAAATTCCGGTAGCTAGTTTGCAGAAATGTTTATGAGAACGGTGTGATAGTTTTGCTGTTTACGGTGGGAATTTAGTGATCATTTTTGGCGGAACGGTGCGAAAGCGACCGTCGGGTATGCGGCAGTTCCACGCGATCTCGCATCCGGCGTTCCCTGAAATCCGTGTCGGCGGCGTCCTGAAGCGGAAGAGGGGACGGGAGTGTTGAACACCCATCCAGAGCCGGAGCGGGAGATCGAGGAGCTACGGGCGTCCGTCTCCCGGCTGAGCGTCGCGAACCTGCGAGTCAGTGAGAGTCCCGACATTGAAACCGTCCTGCGCGAGGCGCCGGAATCCCTTCGCCAGGGTGTCCACCAAATTCCGCCTCTCGGGGCCACTCAAATGGCGTCGCAGAGGTGGCCCACCTTCCAAAGAGGGCGGGCCACTTAAGTGGGCCACTTTTCGGGCACCCACAACGCCTTTCTCTCAGAGGGCGGAGCCCTCGCCGCTGTGGTACCTCGTACAGCCCAAACGCCGCATCAGACGCGGGACAACACGGATATCCCGCGTCCGTCGCGACCAAGCGATGCGAGGCTGCGCCTCGCGTGTCCCTACGGGAAGGTCGAAATGCTGAAGACCTAGTGCTGGCAACCGGTCCCTTGGGCCAGATAACGCGCCCAGTCATCCATGAGCCGGCGTCGACGCTCGAACAGGTCCGAGCGGGTATAGGCCGCCTCGACCCGGTTCCGGACCACATGCGCCAGGTCATCAAGCTGCGTCTTTACCAGGGGTTCTCGAACAAGGAGATCTCTCGACTCCTTCACGTCTCTCGCGGCAATGTCGCCGTCCGCCTGAACCGCGTCATCACTCTGCTCAAACGCCGTATTGATGCGCGCGCTCGATCGTAACCGCACCACGCCTCCAAGCAGTCGTGAACGCCCCCTCTGAAAAAAAATTGTAATAAATCCCCGTTTTGATTGTTTACTTGGGTAGAGGGGAAAAT
>JAPOYQ010000632.1 GCA_026706505.1 Gemmatimonadota bacterium | reverse complement strand
CACGAGAGTTCTGTCGGCGACGGTGATCTCGAATCCATTGCCTGGACTCCTTGAGACCGTCGCCGCAAAGACATATGATTATGAATATATTTCTGGTATTGCTAGAAAAAAGGAGAGATAGCCATGCTCCAGATTGAAATTCACGCACCTGCCCTTGAAAAAGAGGTAAACGCCCTGATTGATGTGGGGCTTTATGCCGACTCGCAGGCGTTGCTGACCGATGCTCTTGAAAAATTGGTCACTACCAAGAAGGAATCCCGCCTTGATGCCGCAATTTTACTCTATCAACACGATGAGGTAACGCTCTCTAGAGCGGCGGAATTGGCTGGAATTCACCGTTTTGAATTTGAAGCGGGGTTGGAAGCGAAAGGCATCTCGAAAACAGTCGAAGTCGATGAAGCCTTGCAAGCGGGCGTTTCACGCATCAAACGACAGCAGCAATCAAACGACAACACCAACGGGGTCTAGGTGTGGTTTTCATTGATACGGATGTGCTTTCGGTCTTCGCTAAAATTCAACGGCTCCCCTTATTGTTCTCCGTCTTTAATGAGGACCCACTCAACATCTCTGCTGCCGTGGAAAACGAACTCCAAGTGGGTGTCTCTAAGGGATTTGACTTTGCACAAGACATTATGGTATTGCATTCACAAGGGAGAATCGCGACGTATTATCCGACGGCTGTTGACCACCAGTTCATGGCAACTTTGCCTTGGACGCTTGGTTCAGGAGAGCGCGAGTCAATGGCAATTTGTAAACGGTTGAGTGCTATCTTTGTTAGCAACGAGCGACGGGTCAAACATCACTGCCGGGAAAACGGGATAGATTGCGTCAACTTAGCCGAAATTTTGCGTGCGCTATGGGAACTTGGGATCTTGCTGCAAGCCGACGTGAGGAGTATTATCACTGAGATCTACATAAAAGACAATCTCAAATTTCGAACAACAGACTCAATTTTCAAATCCTAAAACAAGGGGAAGGGCACGAGGCCCTTCCCCTTTTGCTCGTCTAGGTCAGGCTAGCCGGTCTTGACTTCGACCTGACGGACGACCTTTTTCGCCTCCTCCTTCTTGGGCAGGTGGAGGGTGAGGACGCCGTTTTTGAACTGGGCTTCGATGGCGTCGTCCTGCACGCCATCGGGCAGGTGGAAGGCGCGCTCGAAGCGACCGTAGATGCGCTCCTGGCGGAAGAACTTGCCTTCCTTTTCCTCCTTAGCGTCGCTCTTTTCGCCCCGCAGCACGAGAGTTCCGTCATCGACGGTGATCTCAATGTCCTTCTCCTCCAACCCCGGCAACTCGGCCGAGATCTCGTAGGAGGCGTCGTCTTCCTTGACGTCGATGCGCGGGCTGAAAGCCGCGTTGCCAGTCAAAACGGGCAGACGCGAGTCCTCGCCAAAGAAGGCATCGAAGAGGTTGTCGAACGAGTTGCGCCACGGGCGATTGCTGACGCGGACGCTGGGTAGTAAAGTTCTGACGGCCATGATTTTCTCCTTGTTAAGTGGTTGTTGGTTCCTATGGCCTTCGCCCATTGTATTGCAAAAGCCGTGCCAACATTTTAAAATTTTACATATCTCGTTGTTATATATAGAGTTGAAAAATTTTCTTCCAAAAGGGGCATTGTCCGTATTGTCAGCACGGCCTGGAAAAATTGGCAGGCGCCATGCGAAATTGGCCGAAGTCCCTGCCGTTATTGCACTATGTCCCTTGTGGTCGTTAGTTCGTAACCAGCGAAAGGAACCATTGTGATCAACTGGGAAGCTGTGCGCGCCGAAGTAACCGGGCATTTGCAGGCCCTCATCCGCATCGACACCACCAATCCCCCGGGCAACGAAAGCAAAGCTGCGCGCTATCTAGAAGGAATACTGCGGCAGGAGGGCTTTGATCCCCTCTTCGTCGAGTCCGCGCCCGAACGAGGCAACGTCCTCGCGCGGCTGTCCGGCGGAAACGAGCCACCGCTCATGCTCTTGGGACATACCGACGTGGTGGCCGCCGAGCCGGAACACTGGACCCATCCGCCCTTTTCCGGCGCGCTGGCCGACGGCTGCGTGTGGGGACGAGGCGCGTTGGATATGAAGAACATGGTCGCGACGAATCTGATGGTGTTGCTCCTGTTGCAACGGGAAGGCGTCCAACTCAACCGCGACATCGTCTTCGCCGCCACCGCCGACGAGGAAGCCGGCAAAGGCAATCACGGGCCGGGGTGGATCATCGACAATCGGCCCGAGCTGTGGGACGCGCCCTTGATCATCACCGAGGGCGGCGGCAGCGACTTCGCGGTCGGCGAGCAGCGGTTTTACACCTGTCAGACCGGACAAAAGGGACTGTGCCGGCTGCGCCTGATCGCCCGCGGCGCGCCCGGACACGGCTCCATGCCACACGGCGACAGCGCCATCGTCAAGCTGTCCAAAGCCCTAGCCGGCTTGGAAGGATCCGTATTTCCCGCGCACATATCCGCGAGCGTGCGCCGCTTCGTCGAGGGAATCGCCAACCGCCGTCCAGCCGCCGAGGCCACTCTGTGGCAGCAAGTCCTCGATCCGGCGACCGCAGACGCCGCACTACACGACCTACCCATCGGCAGCACCTTGCGCCGCGAGTTGGGCGCAGTGCTGCACAACACGGCCTCGGCGACCATGGTGCAGGCCGGTTCCAAGATCAACGTGATTCCGGGAGAGGCGACTGCTTGGATCGATGGGCGCTTAGTGCCCAGTCAGACGGCCGAGAGCTTCGAGGCCGAGTTGCGTGCATTTGTCGGCGAAGAGGTCGCCATCGAGATCGATCAGTACACGCCGCCCTTGGAGGCATCATCCGACACCTCGCTTTTTCAGATGATCGTCGAGGTGATGCAAGAGCACGAGCCAAACGCGCCAGTACTCCCCTATCTGATGCCAGCCGGCACCGACGCCAAGCACATTGTGCCGCGCCGCCCCGAAACCCAGATCTACGGCTTTATGCCCTATCGCCAGCAGCCGGGCGAGGAGGAAATGTCCCTGATCCACGGCCACGACGAGCGCATCTCCGTGGAAGAACTGCTCTTTGCAACGCAGGTGCTCTACGAAATCGTCTGCCGCTTTGGAGGACTAGAGTCCCGCTAGCTCGAATCGACGACAGCGACGCCATCGTCGATTTCGAGGACCAAAACCTTATCGCCAGGGTTGAGAGGGCCTTGGGCGTCGGCCCGGCGCGCTAGCAGTTCGATGGTGCGGCCTTGGACGGTAGCAGAAATTTTGCCGGTGCTGCCCGTGGCGATGGGAACGGTGACTTCGGCTTCGAGGCCGATCAAGTCGTCGCCCGCCAGCGAACTGTCGGCGGTGGAGGTGCTTAGCTTGCTCAGCATCCAGTCGCCCAAGAAGGCGCAGACCACACCGGTACCCAGCGCCGTGAACAACGCAGCACTTGGGTCCATCAGCAGGCTGCCGAGCATCCCGGCCAAACCAAAGAAGAAGGCAAAAAAGAAGAACAGCCGCAGCCGCAAAACAGCCAGCGCCCGCAGGCCGTCGCCCACACCATCGCCGTCCCCGCCAAACAGCGAAGCACCGACGGCGACCCCCCCAACGATCAGCCCGCTCAAGTACAGATAAAAGAGCTCCACGCTACCCTGCCTGCGGCGGAACCTGCCCGTCGGTCTTGTCGGCGATGACCGAAGCCAGATCGACGCCAGTGGTAGCCTTGATGCTCTCGAAGAGCGCAGGAGCCAGCGTCCCAATCTGGTTGACGACCGCCGGCAGACCGCTCTGACCGCCGTTGCCGGAATCGACGACGGCGAGGTGGTCAATTTTGATGTCCTTGGCCATGGCCGTGATTTGCTCGACCAAGCTCGGCAGCATCTGGATCAACAACAGCTCCTTACCATTGGGGCCAGCGATGGTCCAGACCTCGTTTTTCTGTTTGAGCACCTCGATCTCGGCGAGGCCGTTTTCGAGGATGTTGGCCGCCTCGCCCTTGGCGCGCAGCTCGGCCGCGTCGCGGTCGGCGCGGGCCGGCTCAATGACCTCGATCTCTAGCTGGCGTCTCTGCAGCGCCAAGCGCTCCTGCTCGACCTCCTGCTCGGCTTGGACTTCGGCTTTGCGGGCAACTTGCGCGGCGCGTTTCTCCGCAGCCAAGCCCTCGCCTTCCAGATCGGCCTTGCGAACTCGGAGCGTGTTTTGCGCATCGACGATCTCCACCTGCGCCTCGGCGTCGGCGACCTCACCGCGGCGGCGAGCTTCGGCGGATTTCTCCTGTGATTCAGCGCGGTTTTCGGCCTCGGCGATTTCGGCTTCCTTGAGGACCGCAGCCGTGCTCTTGCGACCGATAGCGTCGAGATAGCCCACCTCGTCGGAGACGTTCTGGATCTTGAGCGTGTCGAGCACGAGGCCCAGCTTCTGCAGATCGACATCCGCCTCGCCGATGAGCGATTGGGCGAATTTGAGGCGATCCTCGTTGACCTCTTCGGGGGTTAGCGTGGCGAGGACGCCGCGCAGATTGCCTTCGAGCGTATCTTTGGCAATGTCCTGGACTTCGGCAAGCGCGATGCCCAAGAATCGCTCTAGCGCGTTGCCGAGCAGCGGCTCGTCACCGGCGATCTTGATATTGGCGATGCCTTGCACCGACAGCGGGATGCCGCCTTTGGAGTACGCGTTCGTAATCGATACTTCGAGGGGAATCGTGCGCAAGTCGAGGCGATCGACCTTTTCGAGGAGCGGGATGCGAAAGGCGCGGCCCCCCTTAATCACGCGGTAGCCCACCGCGCGACCGTCGGCCGTCTGGCGTTTGCGGCCCGAGAAGATGATGACTTCGTTGGGCTGGCAGATAAAGAGGTTCAGCCGGACGACGGAGATCACCACGATCATCAATACCGCGAAAACTAGGGCGAAAGTCAGGAATTCCATATAGCACCTCCTGAGGCGTTTGCGGCGTAATATACGAAAAGAAACCGCTAAACCCTACGAAGTTTCCTCGACAATTCAATACGCGCCCTTAATCCGCCCAAACCACCCGCGCAACGGGTCGCTCAATTCCTCCATGTAGCGATCCATCCGCCCCATCAGGTCTTGGCGCACAGCCTCGTACGCCGGATCGCCATACACGTTGTCGAGCTGGTAGGGATCGCATTGCAAATCGTACAACTCCCCCGGGTCACCCGAATTAAAGGTGAACTGATGAGTGCGGGTGCGGACCATGCGCTGGTTGGCGACCGTAAAATGGCGGTCGAACACGCAGTAAACTTCCTCGCGACCGTTGGCAAACGGGCGTCCCTCAATGGCCGGAAGAAAGGACTGCCCGTCGAGGTCGGCGGGAACGTCGAGACCAGCAGCGTCGAGCGACGAGAGCATGATTTCGTGCAAATAGACGAACTCGTCGCAGGCCGTGCCCGGAGCTTGGCAGTCGGGATGGGCAATGACGAGCGGGATGCGGTAGATCTCGTCGTACATGAACTCGCCCTTCTCGATCAGCTTGTGCGCACCGAGACAGTCGCCGTGGTCTGAGGTATAGACGATAATGGTGTCGTCGAGAACCCCCAGTCGTTCCAAATGAGCCACCACCCGACCCACCATGTCGTCGAGGAGCGTGCAATGCCCAAAGTAGCGCGCGGCGATTTCCTGAAACCCCTCCCAACCATAATCGCCCAACCCCCACAGCTTCTCGATTAACTGCTGGCGATAGGGCTTTTTCTCAAAAGTCTCGGCGTACCCGGGATGTTCGGGAATGGCCTTTGGATCGTACATGGAAAAGTACGGCTCCGGCACCAGCGAGGGACTGTGCGGCCCCCAAAAGTTGGCCCAGAGGAAGAAAGGCTGCTCATCGGCGGCCACTTCGTCGAGGACGCGCATGGCTTCCTCGGCGACGAAATACTCAATGCACGACTCGACCGGCCCCTCGTGCAATGCGAACATCTCCTGCGCCTGATTGGAGGGATTGGTGCCGACAAAGCGGTGCGACACTGTCGGCGGCGGATCGAAGCCGCGCTCCTTGAGATAATCGGCATAGGGGTTGTGTCCACGTGGTTTAGCGCCGAACTGCAAGCCGGGCAGCAGGTCAGACCCTGGAAAGGCGTAGCCCATGAAATCCTGCCCCGCAAACCCGTAGCCCGTCGGGCCGGTCTGCTCATCCACGTGCCACTTGCCGGCGTACCCACAGCGATAACCAACATCGGCCAAATAGTGATTTAACCCGCGCACGCCCTCGCGCAAACACAGGCCGTTGGCCGTAACTCCGTGCTTGTGCGGATAAAGACCCGTGTAAAAAGAAGCTCGGGCCGGCGAGCAAATCGCAGTCGGCGTGAACGCCGAGTCAAAGCGAACGCCGCGCGCCGCCAACGCGTCGATGTGCGGTGTCCGGCACACCTCGTTCAGTCCGTAGCAGCTCACCGTGTCGAGCCGCTGCTGATCGGACATCAAGACGACGACATTAGGTTGTTTAGCCATGTTAGCGCTCCTCGCTCCGCAAATCCAGCCACGCCATCTCCGCCTCAGTGAGCGGATTGTCGAGGGCCTGCCCATTGGCCGCGATCTCATCGCCGCTCATGCTGCCGACTAAGGCGTAGATGTCGAGCGAATAGCTGAGCACGTACGACAAGGCGATCTGTGGCACCGACAGCCCCTTTTCTTTAGCTAGTGCCCACGCGCGGTCGAGCCGCTTGAAGTTGTCTTCGCAGTAGTACGATTTGGGCATGGTGCCGTCGAATTGGTCGCGCACTTGCTCGGCATTGGCGCGAGTGACTTTGCCCGAGAAGAAGCCGCGCGCCACGCTCGACCAAGTAAAAAGCGGCATGTCGTGCTCGGCGTACCAAGCGCGGGCGGCAGCTTGGCCGGGACCCGCAATCGACAGGCAATCCTTCCACGGCTCGGCGATCTGATCCGCCAAGCTGAAGTTCGGGCTGGAAGCCGCAAACGGCACGAACCCGCGTTTGTCCGCGTATTCATTGGCCTCGGCCAAGCGCTCCGGCGTCCAATTCGAGCCACCAAAAGCGTGGATGCGACCAGCCGCGTGATGTTCGTTAAGAGCCTCGACAATCGGGCCGACCGGAACCGCCGGGTCGTCGCGGTGCAGCAGGTAGAGGTCGATGTAGTCGGAGCGCAGGCGCACTAGCGAGTCAGCCATGTCCGAGGCGATGTCGTACGGAGTGACGCGGTTGCGGTCCTGATTGAGATGGGCACCCTTGCCAATGATGACGATTTCATCGCGATTGCCCCTTTCCTCCATCCACAGCCCGAGCATGCGATCCACTTCCCCACCGCCGTAGCCGTGAGCCGAGTCATACGTGGTGATACCGGCCTGCCAAGCAGCGTCGAGCAGGGCAAAGCCTTCTTCCTTGCGGCTGCGATTGAGCATGATCGAGCCTTGAACTATGCGCGAGATCTTTTTTTCGCTGCCTTGTACATTGCCGTATTGCACGATTACTTTCCTTTCATTCCATGGGGTATTTCAAGCCGATCTGGGCGCGGATTTCGTCGAGGATTCGCATCAGCGCCACGGTTTCGTCGAGCGACATGACCGCGCTCTCGGTCAGACCTTCGCCAAGACAGAGAGCGACCTCTTGCGCTTCGTAGTTGTAGCCATTGCCCGCCAAAGGCAACTCAACGTGTTCTTCGCGGTCTCCGGCTTTGAGCGTGACGCTTTCGCCTTTCCACCACGCCGGGTCAATGACAATCGTCCCTTCGCTGCCGACGATGCGGGCCTCGTGCGAAGTCGAAGCGCGAATAGCACAAGAGAGATTGGCGATGGCACCGCCGCCATAGCGGAGTACGATACCGGTTTGCTCGTCAACGCCAGTCTCGCCGAGGTGCGCAGCCGCAGCGATCTGCGCTGGTTGCGACCCAAGAACCATCGCCGCAAAGGAGACAACGTAGATGCCAATATCGAGCAAGGCACCGCCACCCAAAGCGAGGTTAAAAAGCCGACCTTCGGGATTGACGCCAGCGCGAAAACCAAAGTCAGCGCTGACCATCAGCGGCTCGCCGATAGCCCCAGCGTCGAGCCACTGGCGCACCTGCACCATAATGGGCAGGTAGCGTGACCACATGGCCTCCATCAAAAAGACGCCATTGGCACGGGCACAGGCGACGACAGCTTCGGCCTCGGCCGCATTGATGGTAAAGGGCTTCTCGCAGAGCACGGCCTTGCCGGCTTCGAGACAGAGAATCGAATTGTCTTTGTGGAAAGGATGAGGCGTGGCCACGTACACTGCGTCGATGTCGGGATCGGCGCTGAGGGCCTCGTACGAGGCGTGGCGGTTGGGGGCACCGTACTGGTCGGCAAAGGCGTCGGCGCGCTGCTGATCGCGCGAGCCAACGGCGACTAGCTCTCCTGCGGAAATGGCCTGGAGGCCGACGGCGAATTTGTGGGCAATGCTGCCCGGGCCGAGGATGCCCCAGCGGATGGGTGCGGTCATGGAAGCTCCTACGATTGGGCTGATGTGAAAAATAAGTGGGGATATAGTTTGGCAGCGCGCAGGAAAGGCGTCAACCTAGCTTTGGTTGGCAAAGGCGCGGGCGTTTTGGCAGAAGCAGAAAACACTCGATCTTTCTATATTTCTTCAAAGCGGTTTCACCTCTCCATCCTCTCAGTCGCAAATCGCGTTGTGAAACCGTTTCTCGCACCCCCTTCTTCGGCAGATCGTCATGAGGCGTAGCCTCTGCTTGTGGTCGCTTATCCTAATTGCAGCATGCGCGTCGGAGCAACAGCCTCCCGACCCGGTCTCTATCCAGGAAGGCGAGCGCCTGAATAATCGCGGGGTCCGCTTGCTGAACGACGGACGCCCCCGCAGCGCTCTGGCCGCCTTCCACCAAGCCGTGGCCATACTGCCCGACTCGGCAGAAATCCATTTAAATATGGGCTTGGCATACGCACAATTGGAACAGTATCCAGAAGCTATCGCGGCTTTTGCAAAGGCCGATGGGCTGCACCTTCCCAATCCCGATGACCTGTTCTTCTCCCTTGGTATGGCCCTCTATGCCCAGCGCCGCTATGGCGATGCGGCCGCACGATTTCAGCAGGCCTTTGAACTAGCACCCGAACGGCCCGAATATTCCTTCCACCTCGGAGAGAGCAAAAGATCTAGTGGCGATTTGGACGGCGCCATAAAAGCCTATGAGGAAACCATACGTCTGGAGCAAGGACATGTACAAGCCCATTACTATCGCGGCTTATTGCTGGCGTACAGCAACCAACCGGATTCGGCTGCAATTAGCTTCAAGCGCGTCCTAGAGTTGGACCCAGAGCATGTCTCTGCCCATTTGGGCTTGGGAAAAGTCTACACCGAGCAGGGGCGCTATCGGGAAGCCGTAGAGACCCTACAACAAGGTGCGAATCTGGAGCCGAGGAACACCAGTATGTACTTCGCCTTGAGCCAAGTCTACCTAAAAGCCGGACAACCTCGGCAAAGACAGTCTGCTCTGAAGACGTTTCAACAACTCGACAATTCGGCAAAGCACTTCGACCAAGGGAAACGCTATGCCAGCCAAGGGGCCTGGGCATTGGCCGCCGCTTCACTGAGACGGGCCATTCAGATAGATTCCTCTTTTGTGGAAGCCTATCTCACTTTGGGCAAAGTGCACTTACAGCAAAAAATACCCGGCTCGGCCATTTTGCTGCTACAGCAGGCCATTGCTCTCGATCCACAAAATCCAGAACCTCACAACCTTTTGGGCAATATCTACTTGATGCAGGATGATCCCGTAGGAGCCCGGCAGTCCTATTTGCAGGCTCTGAGTCTCGAACCGGAATCCGCCCAAGCGTTCTACGGCTTGGGCCGCGCCAGTCTCCTTCTCAAAAACCTGCCAGCAGCTACCCGCGCCTTTAGCCAAGCCCTAGCCAGCGAACCAGAATACAGAGACGCCTATTATTATCTTGGACTCGCCTACGCCGGACAACAGCGCTATGGCCAAGCTGTCACTTGCTTCCGGGAAACTGTGGTGATTGATCCTTCCTATGCGGAAGCCTATTATGCCCTGGGCTTGGCCTTGGCCCAACAAAAAAACCATGCCAGCGCTAGGGAGGCCCTGGAAAAAGCGCTCGAATTGAAACCAGACTATTCCGAAGCCCAGGCCATCTTGGAAGAACTGAAACGAGATCTGTGAGAGCTGTCTAAAAATGTCGCATGGCCAGACTCATACCCAGAAAATGGCATTGCCCACCTTTCCGGTGAAGTAATCGACAATCAGCCATGCGCCGTTGCACAGAGCCTGTCCCGAGATCAAACCGAGAAAAAAGGCTTGGCTGCGCGCATAGTGACCGGCTCCTCCATACTTGAGCACCAACCTTTTTATTAGCCAGGCTAAAAACACGCTGAACCAGACGTAGTCCATCATGCTATTGGCCCCGATGGGGAATCCCAGCGGGTGCACCGGCCACCAGAACAGGCGCTGACGCAGCCACGTCAACAGGAACATCGCGGCACCCCCCCCGACGCAAAAGCCCAACCCGACCCTGTCAATCCCAGAGGACTCCATATTCCTCAAGGCACTGTCGTACACTGCGGACGGGGCTCCGTGAAAGAACCAGCTATTTAGATTGATTCCACCGTACTTGTAGGTCGTGTGGAAGATCATCCAGCACGCGCCCAGACTGCCAATTAGCAGAGCCAAGATAATACTCCAGAACACACAGCGCCGGCTTGGGCGGCCCATCTCTTCGACTAGCTTTAGTCCATTGGCGCAGGTGGCCATGACGAATACTCGGAGACTGCCACTCCACATATAGCCCATGGATAAATTGAACACGCCGGTCGGGCTCACCAGTTGGGAACCCAACCCCTGAATCAGCAGATCTGGGGCGATCATAGGGGTTCGCACAGCAGCCAGTCCGGCTTCGGCCACGACGCGGGTAATGCCGATAAAAATCAGCATTGCAACCACCACAAATGCCAGCGAGATCCACCACGGAGTCCCCATGACCCACAGCCAGCCCACCATCACTAGGACGCCCCCTGCACCCCCGATCACAGCACTGCGGTAGGAGCAGATCTCGTCCCCATCGTCGATATGAGGTGCCCTGCCAAGTGCTTTCAGCACGACATTTTTGAGATGTTGTCGGCCGCTCCACAATCCCAGCACGACCAGTGTCAGCAGGGCCCCAACCCCTTGGTAGGCCAGAAAGGGAGAATCGCTCACGCCAAAGACAATGTGTTGTTTGGACTGCAAGCCGATGGCCGGCAAAACGGCCTTCTCCATCTTGAGCAACAAGTAGAAAAACCAGATCCCGGCGGCGACATGGGTGTTGATCAGGTAGGAAAATCCCAGGATCATGAAGGTTATGTGGAGCTGCAAAGTATGGGTCGAGAAAAAGGGAACGATCCAAGTGAGTTGCAAAGGGCTGAAGGCGGGATCGTAGCGATGCAGAGCGATGAGGCTGCCGACGATCAACGGGATGGAACAGCCCGCCCACATAGCTCGGCTCTTGAAAAAGCCGTTGACTAGTTGGCCGGGATCTTCGCCGCGCACCATGGCCAGAGGCACTTGGGTAATGGGATAGGCCAGCCGCTCTCGCTCCACCCATTGCCGTCTTAGGATCACCGCGGTACATACCATGGCCACGTACAGGGCTAGAAGGAAAATCCCCCACCAGACCAACGGCTCTACCCAAGCTGAGAAGGGGATGTCGTGTCCGACTTGGGAAATGCCCTCGTAGAAGCTCCTGTTGTTGTTGCCGTCGTCGACCAGGATATGGTGCATGGGCACATGGGGCAAAAGCTTCTCCATCCACTCGTTTTCCGGCGAGGCATAGTAGAAAAGGGCGGTCAGCATGGGCAACAGTTGCTCGCTCAGACCCATAGTGCATAGAGCTGAGACGATTAACAGCATGAGGTAAACCAGGATGAGTTCCGACCGATTCAGTGCCAAACTGGCCCCATCTTGCACCACCTTGACGTTGAGTAGCGCCGTAATGACGACAAAGGTGGAAAAAATCAAGCCAGGAGAATGGAGATCAATCTCGTCAAAGGGCCAGAAGGCATAGGCGTAGGCCCCGATTAGCACAAAGGCGAAAAGCAAGGCGGAGAGAAGGCCTTTGGCCGCCAGTTTGAAGCAGAGATTGAGTACCCCGATGAGGAAGAGGAATAGAAAGATGGCTCCCGGTGTACTGAAATCGAGCGCCATGTACGAGCCCCGGATAACCATATTGCCGTAGGGGGCTCCAATGGCCAGGAAAAAGCTCAGAAAGGTCCCTACCCAGAACGCCCGAAAGGACAGTTTCTGCGGTCCGGCCCCTTCCGCCCTGCGGCGCTCGAGGAAATATCTGTACGGCTTGGGAATCGATTGCTGCAGATATGCACTCCTCGCCTTGGGCTTGGGTCCTGAGCAAACCCGCCGCAATTATCTAAGTTGATGTTTTGTCAAATTCTGGAAATTCCCGGCACATTAGTCAATCGTTCTTTTTCGCTTGACTTTACGGTTGGTATATTTTATATGGTACAATTAATTTGTTATACCTTCATCCTTTTCTCAATTTTTTAACCTTATATTTTCAAAAAGAAAGGAGGAAAATGAAGCTGTCTTTTTTCATTGTTCCGAGCACTATTTTCGTGCTTCCTCATACGAGAAATTCGCAGGCGCGAGGAGACTGAAAATCTACCTATCGGAGGAAGAAATCATGAGACGCTTTATTCTTTTCTTTTTGATCTTGGGCCTAGGCATGGGATTTTCCAGCAATGCCAGTGCCCACATTGGCGACACGGTGTATTTGTTTTTCGAGATTGCCGACGAAGATCTCGAAGAGTTCGATTTTACGGATGGAACGATTGAGGAGTGGGAAGAAATCGTCGGGGAACCATCCTTGTTGCCGGGTAACTTCATCTTTTCCGAGACCGTAGGGGATGGAGCCCAGTACGATCCGGCCGACATGGACTTCCGCATCTGGTTGGGCTGGAATGCGGCTACAGACCGCTTCTACTATGGGGTGTGGCGATCGGACAACGTCTACATTAATGAGTATGCCGGCGGCAATCCGGGCGAGATCTGGAGACACGACTCCATATCCTTCAAGATCGATGCCGATCATTCGGGCGGGCCGTACCAATTTAGTCAGGACGACTTTGAGACCGAAGAGGATTACAAACTGGCCAGAGGGTCTCACGCCCAGATGTTTAATTTTATTCCCACCTCGCCCGACAACATCGTAGTCGGTCACACCACCGAAGCCGGGGAGTGGCTCGTTTCTCCGCCCTTCAGTGAATCGGGTGGGGCCGCGGTTGGCCAGAATCCCACTATCCTGATCAACGAAGCCTATATAACTGCTTTTGACCAGCTGATCTACAATGATCCGGAGGGGAGCGTGGTGTCCGATCTTTTCCCCGGCAAAATCATCGGTTTTGAAACCT
>JAPOYQ010000128.1 GCA_026706505.1 Gemmatimonadota bacterium | reverse complement strand
CCGACAGTATCACCGAACCGGGATTGACCTTGTCTTGGCCGGCGTATTTGTGAGCGGTGCCGTGGGTTGCCTCAAAGATGGCGTGGCCCGTGGTGTAGTTGATGTTGCCACCTGGAGCAATGCCAATGCCGCCGACGCAAGCGGCTAGCGCGTCGCTGATGTAATCGCCGTTGAGGTTCATCGTGGCGATGACCGAGTACTCGGCCGGGCGCGTGAGGATCTGCTGCAAAAAGGCGTCGGCAATCGCGTCCTTGACGGTGATCTCGGTGCCATCAACGACGATGCTAGTCCAAGGGCCGCCGTCGATTTCTTCGCCGCCATAAGCCTTTTGCGCCACCTCGTAGCCCCAGTCGCGGAAGGCCCCTTCGGTAAACTTCATGATGTTGCCTTTGTGGACCAAAGTCACGCTATCGCGGCCTTGGGCGGCGGCGTAGTCAATGGCGGCGCGGACCAGCCGCTCAGTGCCCTCTTGTGAGATCGGCTTGACGCCCAAGCCAGCGGTATCTGGAAAGCGAATCTTGCCGTAGCGGTCGGCAAAATGCTCTGCGAGCAGATCTTTAAAGCGCACATTGTCGTCCGTGCCCTGTTCAAATTCGATCCCAGCGTAGATGTCCTCGGTGTTTTCGCGGAAGATGACCATATCCACTAGCTCGGGTTGCCGCACCGGCGAAGGCACGCCGCTGAAGTAGCGCACGGGGCGCAGACACACGTAGAGATCGAGGATCTGGCGCAACGCCACGTTGAGGCTGCGGATCCCACCGCCGACTGGCGTCGTCAGCGGGCCCTTGATGCCAACCAGATAGGTACCGAAGGCCTCCACCGTGGCGTCGGGCAGCCAGCTAGCGGTCTGCTCGAAGGCCTTCCCGCCGGCCAAAACCTCCATCCAGGCGATCTTCCGCTGACCGCTATAAGCCTTCTCGACGGCTGCGTCGAAGACGCGCACGGCCGCCGCCCAGATATCCGGCCCCGTGCCGTCGCCTTCGATAAAGGGGATGATGGGCTGGTCTGGAACGCTGAGCGCGCCGTCCACTACGGTTATTTTCTCGCCGTTTGCGGGGACCTTGGGCTGCCAATCGGCCATAGTGCAAAACTCCTCGTGTCTTTTGTTTGTTTTAAGGGATAATTGGCCCGGTTCGACCGCTGTAGCTGCTCCCGGAGCCTGTCTGTCGCAGCTTTTGAATTTAAGACTTTCGCTCAAGACGGCCAATGCAGGCCGCCAAGGCACTGCGTTCGACCTCAACCAGTTCGCAGGCGAACACATCGGCATAGGCGCGCAGGAGTTCAGACTCGACTTCACCCCGATCCAATGCGCGCCCCAAGAGCGCGGCCATCGTAGTTATCTCCTCGCTGCCCAAGCCGCAGGGCTTGATCGCCGCAAAGTGGCTCAGGTCGGTAGCCACATTCAGGGCCAGACCGTGCGTTGTGATCCAGTGCCGCACGTTGACGCCGATCGACGCCACCTTGGACGAGCCGACCCAAGCGCCGGTCAAGCCGCGTCGGGTTTCTCCCTCCAAGCCATAGGCAGCTAACGTGCGGATCAGCACGGCCTCCAAATCGCGCAGGTACTGATGTACATCCCGACCGCGCTGACGCAGATCGACAATCGGATAGGCCACGATCTGGCCCGGCCCGTGAAACGTCACACTGCCCCCGCGGTCAATTTCGACGACCTCTATCCCTTGGGTTAGGAGATGCTCGGGCAGCGTCGCCCGGCCGCCGGTATAGGTTGGCGGGTGTTCGACCAACATCAGCGTGTCCGGAATTTGCTCGGCGCGCCGCAATTGGCGCAACGACTCTTGCCACGCCCAAGCCCGAGCAAAATCGATCCGCCCGACTCGGCAAACGCGCGCTTCATTCATGGATGGCTTCTTTTTTAGCAGAACTCCGACCGGAGGAACGGCCCGGATTCATAACGCCACTTCCCCCATCACCCTTCACAATATACCTTTTTCGCCAAGGAACCGCTCACGCTCGTCAGATCATTCGTCAGCAACAAATCGATTCCTGAGAAAGCAGGAAGACTTCGACCATGGAAAACGACGCCTATCCCGAGTTGACTGATCTCAACATCCGATTGCAGGAACTGGAGAGCCAAGGGTACACCGTGTTCCCCGAGTATCTCGACCGCGACACTACAGTCGCCGCCCGACCCGACCTGCGGCATCCCATTCCAGGGGCCATCATGGCTCGCTTAGTGAACAATCCCCCGACCCTCGAACTTGCTGCAACATTGATCGGGTCGCGCGATCTCCGCCTGCGCGAACAAGTTTTCATCCGCAGCGATCCTTCGCCGCCGCCATACCAAGCTCCGCAATGGCACATCGACGCGGCCTTTTGCCGCGAAGAGTTTGAAGCCAGGCCGCGGCAGGTCTATTACCAGATGCTGCATTGCTGTAGCACGGTTTCCGCCGGAGGAGCCGCGTTTATGATCGTGCCCGGCTCGCACAAGTTGTCCCTCGTAGCCAGCGATCGAGCAGAGCGAGCGGAGGGGCGGGGACCCATCCAGAATCACACCGCCTTAGTCCCCGACGCCAATGACGACGACGGCATTGAAATTTGCGCCAACGACGGAGACCTCATCGTCTTCAATCCCCTGTGTTACCACTCCAGTTCTCCCAACCGGACGGACCGGCCCCGCTACGTATATTTCACTTCGTTTTATCACCCCTCAGCGGCCCGCCTAATCGAACTGGTTCGCCGAACCAAGTACCGCGACAACTTTCCCAACTCATTGCGCCAAGGATTGCCGCTCGAACTTCAGAGCTTGCTCGATTAGCATTCCAAAGTTGCACAATCAACGCAACGGTCGGCAGTTTGTCCCTGCGTACATTCGGCAAACACGCCATCCATTCATGCGCCGGTCAAACTGAGGGTTATTCTTGCAAAAAAACGACGCAATTTCTATATTTAACTGCTCAGCTTTGTTTTTTAGCACTCTCTTTTTTTAAGTGCCAAAATCTTGTAAAAATGAACTTTTTCATCCACTCACCACCAACACTAGGAGGCATATATTATGGCTGCCAAGCAGCTAGAATTTGATATGGCGGCGCGCGACGCGCTCCAACGAGGTGTCGATCAGTTGGCCGACGCCGTCAAGGTAACGCTGGGGCCAAAAGGCCGCAACGTCGTGTTAGACAAGAAGTTCGGGTCGCCGACCGTCACCAAGGACGGCGTCACCGTCGCCAAGGAAATCGAGCTCAAAGACGCCTATGAAAACATGGGCGCGCAGATGGTCAAGGAAGTCGCTTCCAAGACCAGCGATGTCGCCGGCGACGGCACCACCACCGCCACGGTCTTTGCCCAGATCATCTTCCGCGAAGGCCTCAAAAACGTAACCGCCGGTGCCAATCCCATGGACCTCAAGCGCGGCATCGACAAAGCCGTTGCCGTCGTCGTGGACGAGATTCGCAAGTCCAGCGAGGAAGTCAAGTCGCGCGAGGAAATCGCCCAAGTCGGCACCATCTCGGCCAACAACGACTCGGCCATCGGCGAGCTGATCGCCGACGCCATGGAAACGGTCGGTAAGGACGGCGTCATCACCGTCGAAGAGGCCAAGCCTGGACACCGAGCTCGACGTGGTCGAGGGCATGCAGTTCGACCGCGGGTACCTGTCTCCCTACTTCGTCACCGATCAAGAGGGGATGACCGCCGAGCTCGAAGACGGCTATATCCTGATCCACGACAAGAAAGTCTCCTCAATGCGCGATTTGGTCCCGGTCCTCGAAAAGACCGCCCAACTCAGCAAGCCCTTGCTGATTATCGCCGAGGATGTCGAGGGCGAAGCCCTAGCGACGCTAGTCGTCAACAAAATTCGCGGCACCATCAAGGTCGCCGCGGTCAAGGCCCCGGGCTTCGGCGACCGCCGCACGGCCATGCTCGAAGACATCGCCACCCTCACCGGCGGCCGGGTCATCTCCGAAGAAGCAGGGCTTAAGCTCGAAGGCGTCACTCTCGACGACCTCGGCCAAGCCAAGCGCGTCGTCCTCGACAAGGACAACACCACCATCGTCGAAGGCGCGGGTCAAGCCGCGGACATCCAAGGCCGCGTCGCCCAAATCCGCCGCCAGATCGAGGAAACGACCTCGGACTACGACCGCGAGAAGTTGCAGGAGCGGCTGGCCAAGCTCGCCGGCGGCGTCGCCGTGATCAATGTCGGCGCTCCGACCGAGACCGAAATGAAGGAAAAGAAGGCCCGCGTCGAAGACGCACTGCACGCCACCCGCGCCGCCGTCGAAGAAGGCGTCGTCGCCGGTGGGGGCGTCGTCTTCCTCCGGGCCCAAGCAGCGCTCGACCAAATCGAAGCCGAAGGCGACGAGGCCGTAGGCGTCAGCATCATTCGCCGCGCCCTCGAAGAGCCGCTGCGGATGATCGCCGACAATGCCGGTGCCGAAGGGGCCATCGTCGTCCGCCAGGTCGCCGATGGTGAGGCGGCCTTTGGCTTCAACGCCCGCACCGAGGAATACGAGGATCTGCGCGCAGCAGGCGTCGTCGATCCAGCCAAGGTCTCGCGCACTGCGCTCGAAAACGGCACCAGCATCGCTTCGCTCTTGCTGACGACCGAGGCACTGATTGCCGAGCTACCCGAAAAGCCCGCTCCGGCCCCTGCTGGGCCTCCTGGCGGCGACATGTACGGCGGCGGAATGGGCATGTAGCCCTCCCATCGCAAATAGAAAAGGCTCGCTGCTTCTTTGGCAGCGAGCCTTTTTTTATTTTTCCCTTGCTCACATCCACAATCTGTAGAGCAAGGGGTCGCGGAACTGCCCATCCTCTTGGACGGCGTAGTGCAATCCCGGCCTCCGAGCTCCACGTCCCTCGTCCAAGAGCGCGATGGACTGACCTTTGAGCACGTAGTCCCCCACTTCGACGAACAGGCGCGCGTTGTATCCGTATTGAGTCAGCAAACCATTGCCGTGGTCGAGAATCACCACGTAGCCGAGATCCTTGTCGTAACCCGCTTGCATCACTTGGCCCGCGGCACTGGCCCGTACCAAGCTGCCCGCAGCCGCAGCAATAACAACCGAGGGATGTTCTTCGCTAAAGGGCCTGAGCACTGGCCCGCGCAACGGCCACAAGGTAGGGACGGTATGGACGTGACCCCAACGCAACCGCTGTATAAAGGAGATGTAGGGGGGACCATCGCTGGGCTGCGCTGCCTCCTCGTCTAATACCTCGGGCTTGCCTAAGATGGCGCGCAGTCGGTCATTGCCGCGCTTGAGTCGAACCAGCATTTTTTCGAGCTGATCGATCTGGCTCACTTGCTCCTCGAGCAGGGCATTATCCTGCTCGAGCTGTGCCGCCTTCTGCGTTAGCTCGTATTTGTCGAAATAAGACCAAAGTCCAAAGGGCAAAAACACGAGCAAGACGACGCTGCACAACCCCAGCAACCACAAAGATGCAACGGGGATTTTAAACTCAAAGGTCTTGCGGCCCTTTTCTGGAATGACGATTAAGGTAATGTTGCTGCGCTTGAACATCGGTGTTTTCATCAGCCGGCGACAAAACTTCGGCTATTTTCTCTAGTCAATATACCCTTCGGCAACCATAATACCAATCCGTTTCTCCACGCGCTCCATGTCGTAGTGGCTTGGGTATCTCGTACCGGTCCGTTTTCGTTTGTAGGATGAATCAATCCTAAATTCAATATATTTTATATCTGACGTTTAAGCCGCGCTTCTCCCTTAAAAAACAATAGATCGCCCGTGTCGCCATTCCGCCTCTTGCCCTTAGCACTGTGCATGCTCGTGCCATTAAGCAGCCCTATTCGCGCCGAGCGCCTAGTTATGACTTCGGCGGATATATGGGAAAACTGGGTGTACCCCCCCGGCGTTTTGCACCTAGACGAAGCAGGCTCGCTGCGGCCGGTGCATATTGGCAAAGACATTGACCCGCTCTCTGCGGCTATTGTTCGCGGGGCCGGAGCGGCACCATCAACTGCTGTCCGCGCCTTTGACGGCGACCCCGCCACTAGCTGGAGTCCTCCGCCGGGCACGGCCCCAAAAGACTGGTGGCTCGAGATAGACTTGGGGCAAGTGTTCCCCGTCCAACAGATTCGCCTGCGCTTTGCTGACAGCGCGCCGCCCTTGCCCTTTTTTAACCTCTCGCTCTCCAAGGGCGAGCGCTTTATCAACAGCGCCAACGTCGTCGTCGAAGGCACTCTGCTCTACAGCCACAGCCAGCGCTTCGCCTTCAACGAAGTGCGCGATGTCGCGATCGATCTCGACGATGAACTCGTCCAAGTTCTCCGCATCGAAGCCACTCGAGAAATGACCGGTGCGCCGGCGCTCGCCGAAATCCAAATCAGGGCCTTTGGCGACAATATCGCCTTTGACCTGATTGCCAAAGGCGGAACCGTCGATGTCGAGGCTGCCGTCGTCGCCGTGGCCGGCGTTCCTTCCGTCATGTTCGACGGCGACCTCTCGACCATGTGGCGCGTCAACCCCCTCGCCAAAGGCTCCAGCGGCGACAGCGAGACCTTTGGCGATTATCGCATTGATCTAGGAGCTACCTACTGGATCGATTCGGTCTGGCTCTTGGGCGAGCCACTGGGCATTCCGCCGCGGGTGCGGCATTACTACGCCAACTTCCTCTCCTATCAGATGCAGTACTCCGACGGCTCACTGGCACCCGACGGCTCGCTGGCTTGGCAGGCGTTGGCCTCTATTCCCCCCGATCCTCGCTACCTTTTCGATGTGCGCAACTTTCGCCACGATGTCCCCCTAATCGCCGCCCGCTACCTGCGTTTGATCTACCCCACTAGCCAAGGCGGCAACATCATCGGCGGCGGCCTGTCGAGCAGCGATATCGCCAACACCGGTCGCTTGGACGGGCTGGGCCTAGTTAGCGAGTTCCAAGTGTACGGCGAAGGGTACCCGGCCCGCGTCGTCCTGCACTCGCCCGTTATCGACCTCGGATCCAATTGGAATATCACGGCAATTGAGTGGGAAATTGACGCACCGCCCGGGGCCCAGTTCTCCTTGCGCAGCCGCACCGGCGACCACGTCGTCGAGCAGATGCGCTATTTCGACAAAAACGGCAAAGAGGTTACCAAAAGGCGCTACGAAAAGCTGATCGCCTCGTTTCGCGGCCCCATCGAAACCACGCTCCAACCCGGCGATGGCTGGAGCGTGTGGAGCGAGGAATACCTCCGTACGGGCATCCGCTTCCGCTCGCCTTCGCCTCGTCGCTACGTCCAGCTCGAAGCCGATCTGCGCGCCGATGACCCGCAGGCCGGTATTGCCCTCGACGCGTTGACCTTGATCTACTCCCGTCCTTTGGCGCGCACCGCCGTTGGCGAAGTCCACCCCGCGCGCGTCGAACCGGGTGAGCAAACCGACTTCACGTACTTCCTCCGCCCAGAATTCGCTCGCGACAGCCAGGGCTTTGAGGCCATCGCCCTCGAAGCCTCGGTGCCCCTTGCATTTCGCGCCCTGCAAATCGACGACGCGACAATCAATGTCGAAGTGGAAGAGACAAATGCGGGCCTTCGCTTGCATTTGCCCGAGCGAATCTCGGCCGCCGAGCGCGTCGAGCTAGACTTTGCCGCCACTGTCTTCCAAAATAATACCCGCTTCCGCGTCTTTCTAGAGCGCAAAAGCGGGCTCGATACCCTGCGTCAGCAGGTCGATCCAGGCGATGCAATTCCCAATTTAGCGGGAGCGGGCGATGCGGTGTCGCTGCCCGTAGATGGCAGCTTACTCACGCGCCTAGACATGGGCTCGGGGATTTTTACTCCCAACAGCGACGGCGTCAACGACGCGCTCGCCATCTCTTTCGACGTGCTCAAGGTCCTAGACGCCCGCCCCATTGAAGCCCACGTCTATGACCTGCGCGGCCGACTAGTCCGCACGCTGCGAGACGCCGCAGGCGTGGCAGGCCACTACCAGCTAACTTGGGACGGCCGCCGCGACTCTGGTGCAATGGCCCCGCCCGGCCTCTACCTCTTCCACTTGCAGATCGCTGGCGACTCCGCCACCCGCACCTTGGTCCGCAGCATCGGCCTGAGCTATTGAGAAGACCCGCCTCTATATGCCTAGTTGGCGCATCAGCGCCCCGTGCGCGCCACCGTGTAGTTCGGGCCGCATATAGACCTTGCGTATATAGTCGAGCCCGCCGGACAAATGCTCGAACTGCTCCTCTAAGGCACCGAAGAGCCGCGCTTGCGACACGAAGCCGAGCTGCGCCAATTCGGCTGCCGCTCCATACGCCCTTCTGCCCTGCTCTAAGTAGTAGCCACCAAGCCCCTGCCGCTCGACCCACGTGCGGAAGAGCCCAGTGGTAAAAAGCGCGTAGTCGCCTACGTGTCGGCGGATATCCATCTCGCGGTCGAAGGACCAACGCCGCTCTGGCTGACGCTGACGCCCGAGTTCCACCAACATCTCGGCGATGGTTTCAAGCGGTTGGCCGCGCAGATCGCGGATGCGGTAGAGTTGGTCGGTGCGCGCAAAGCTCGTCAGTAGATCAACGACGTATTCGACCACTTCGCGGTCGGCAATGCCCAACGAAGTGAACCCAGGAAAGACCAAACGTTGGAAGAAGGACCGCAGTCCAGACGGGGAAATAGGCTTTGAGATGCGACGCGGCATATCGTATTAAAGACGTTCAGGTTAGAATGTACTTCAGAAGGTCGTGTTGGTCATAAGGTAAGTAAAGGTCATATCCCCGTTCCAGTCCTCAATCGAATCCTTGTAACGAGTAACGCGAGTCATGCTGTCGTCAGCTATCACTCGCGACAGTCCGGCAACGATGGTAAAGCCGGGGCGGTATTTGTACGTAAGCGTCAAATCGACTTCCTCGCCCAAATGGCTCGACTCCAAGTCGCCCTTTTGCGCGGTGAGGAAAGAGTGTCCGTGGACTCCGAGGGAGACCTGATCACTCAACGGCAACGCCGCCTTAAGGGCCAAGTCCTGTAACCCCAGCCCCCCAGTGTGGGCCGGAATATTGAGAAACAAATCGGCGTATCCATAGTACTTGTGGTTAGTCGCAAAGAGCGTGTCAAAGACCTTGGTCTTGTCATCGGCTAGATCGTCGTCGCCAGACAGGTAGTCGTACCACAAAGTGAGGTCTAGCCCGCCTAAAGACCCGCCAACTCGTCCGCCGAACATGAAAGCCGAGACGTCTCTAGCACTGCGCTGACCGGTCTGAAACGAACCCTCAAAACGGTAGGAGTACGCCGTCTTTTTCCCCACCAGACGCGCCCCCATAGTAACCTGATCCGTGTCTTTAGCCCCGTCCTTGTTGTAGAGCGCGTAGAGATCCAAGCTGCCGGATGGCAGCTGTTCCAAGGTCGCGTACGCGCCCGCCAAATAGGCATCGTCTGCAAACTGCGCCGAGGTCGAGTCCGACTCGGTCACCTGAATCGCCGTCAGATTCACCTGTCCCCAAGAGGGAACCAGCAACAGTTGCAAACCGTCGAAAACCCGGCCTTGCTGAGTCCACTCGACCGCGCCGATCAGCCGCTGACCGCCAAGGGCGACGATCTGACGGCCAATTTTGAGCGAGTGGTCGCCGTCGCCCAGTTTCTTCAGGTGAACATAGCCCTGATGCAGGTCAAACTTATCGGCGCTGTAATCCGTCAGGGTATTCTTTTCCTCGCCCCACAAGCGCACGTCTTGAAGCTGGATCATCAGATCGACATCGCTATCGAGCGAGGCCACTATCTGGGTCCTCACCCGCATGGAGGTGAAGGAGTCGTAGTTGTTTGCGAACGGATCGCGGAACTCGTAGCGCGGCCGAATCTGGCCCCCCCAGACGATCTCCTTTTTAGCATAGCTAGCGCTGGATGCAACTACGCTCAAAAGAAATGCGGAATAGATTGCAAGACGCACGGCGTTCCTCCAACGTAAAGATGGCATGGATGTAGATTAAGTTAAACCGCGAATCTCGGTCAAGCTACCTGCTTTTTACGGACGGTTGCGTCTTAGGTACTACAGCGCATCCCCTCGCTTAGCGCAGCAGCCGCTCGCTAAACAGCGTCCGCGCCAGAGCGCGCACGTCCCGCTCACCAGCCAAATAAGTCTGCCCCACCGACACCAGCACCACCTCGACCTCTCCGAGCACCACCCGATAGACGATGCGGAACCAGCCGCCCGGCGGACGCAGACAGCGATAGTCCTTTAGCTCGCCGACCAAGGGCCAGCCCTGTTCTTCAGGATCGATTGCCAACCCTGTGATGTATTGGTCCACTTGCTCGGCAATCCGCCGGTTGAGCAGACCTTGCCGCGCCTCTAAGGCGCGCTGCGCCAAGACGACGCGCAACGTCATTGTCCCTCCCAGACGGCGCGCTCGCCCGCCTCAATCTGGCGGATGCCTTCGCGCAGCGCAGCGCACTCGGCCTCGTCGCCGAGCACCTCTAATGTTTCGACAATGCCTTGGTAAAGCGACCACGGCATCAGCGCGAGCACCGGCTGGCCGCGGCGCGTTACAGCGAAGGCACTTGCTTCGGGTTCGACGGCGAAGCGATCGGGCAATTGATTCAGGACTTTGCGGGCTTCGGCGATGGGCATGGATTGGATCATATTTCCTCTTTTGTACTGTATATGGTACTAAATTAAGTACTTTTGGCGACGGTCTGGACGGCCCATAATTGTAGGATTTCTCCGTGAATCCGCGCGAGTATAGAATTTTCCAATGGATAACTTATTAATAATACACTACTTTTACGAACCCCGAAAAAGTCACGTACTTGTATGTACATCTAAAAGTGCAAAAAAGTGTACTTTAATGCAAAGCTAAATTTTCAATCAAACGCGACGAGCTGTCGGCTTCGATCTGCTGCAGTGCGAGTCGCTTTTTCGACGTAATTCGCGTCTGCACAAATGATGATTTGACAGCAAAAAATAATGATGCTATTATTGCAACATGAGAACGACTGTCACACTTGATGCCGATGTGGAGCAGCGCCTGCGGGAGGCGATGCACATACAGGGAAAGGGTTTCAAGGAGACCCTGAACGATGCCCTGCGTCGCGGCCTGGGGGCTACCGGTCCCACCTCGGACGGACCACCGTTTGAGGTGGAGTCCCGTCCGCTTCGCCTGCGCACGGGACTAGATCCCGCCCATCTGCGCGAGCTGGACGACGATTTGGAAATCGCCGAGTTTCTCAGGAAATCGGCGCGTCTGGATGAGCACAGGCGATGATCATCCCAGACGCCAACCTGCTGCTATACGCCTATGACGAAGCGAGTCCCTGCCACGCGCGCGCGCAATGCTGGTTGAGCGAATGCCTCTCCGGGCCCGAGCCGGTCGGGCTCGTAGCCGTGGTGCTTTTCGCCTTCATACGAGTCGGCACCAGTCCCAAGGTGTTCGAGACTCCTTTCTCCATTGCCGAAGCCACTAGCCGCGTCAAGGGATGGCTCGATGCTTCACCGACCGAACTCCTGGCGGTAACTCGCGCCGATGTCGATCAGGCACTGACTTGGCTGAACGAAGCGGGCTCCGGCGGAAATCTCACTACGGATGCCCAGATTGCCGCCGTGGCAAAGAGATGCCGCGCCCACGTGCACACCGCGGATACCGATTTTTCGCGCTTCCCTGGCGTCCGATGGAAGAATCCCATTCTCTGACAATCAGCTTGGCACCATCGACGGCCGCAACCCGGTTGATGCACATGGGGTAATAATAGCGCAAATAGCGCATTTACTTCCCCGTTGGCATTCCCTTTTCCCGCGCTTATATTCCGCGCATGTCCGACGGCGAATTCATCCGGCCCTTTCCCGCGCTCACCCCTGCCCAGCGCTATCACCTCGAAGTCTATGGCTATGTGGTGATTGAAAACGCGATCGAGCAAGACCTGACGGATCGCCTGCTGGAGGCTATGCTCCGGCTCAAACGCGATCTCCTGTCCGCCCCAGACCCGGCCAAGGCCTGTGTCCGCAACTGCCGTCTCTCTTCCTATCGGCCTCACTACCTGCACTTTGCCCACATCCTCGAAGCCGATCCCGCGATTTTCGAATACCTAACTCATCCGCGCTTAGTCGGTATGGCCGAGGAACTAGTCGGCGGCAGCGTGCGCCTCGAAGAATCCGAGGCCGTCGTCAACGAGCGCGACCCAGAAATCGACCTCGCTGCCGCACCGCGCTACGGCTTCCACACCGGCACCACCCCAGACGTGGGCACGTACGTCGAAAACGGCCTCTTCCACTGCACCTTTGTCAAAACCCTGACCAACCTCACGGAGCTAGGCCCGGACGACGGCGGCACCGTGGTCATCGCCGGCAGCCACAAGGTCAAATGCGAGCGCGAGACCATCATCGCGGCGGCCTACGAAGATCCCGCGCTGATCCACCAAGTGGTCGCGCCCGTTGGGTCAACCCTGCTCTTTGGCGAAGCCCTGATCCACGCCACCGGCCAAATCCGCTCCGACCGCGAGCGCGTCATCGTCATCGGCGGCTATACTCCGCCGATGTTCCAAGCTTGGAACGGCCAAGAGCCGAGCGCTGAATTCATCGCCCAAACGCCCGAACCCCTCAAGCCACTCATTGCCGGCAGCGACAAGTGGCACTGGCAGCAGCGCCGTCGCCGCCTCGACACGCCGGTCGCCTCGTGAGTCTTTGCTGGCCGTGATCCAGCTCGCGCACCCATACCTATTGTTCCTCGGCGACGCCGCCGACCAGCTAGCCGCCAAAACAGCCGTTGGCGTCGCCCATTGGCGGCCCGAACAGTGCATTGGCCAGCTCCGTCTTCCCGACTGCCACGCCGACCTCGGGCTACCCGACCAAACCCTCGCCGAAGCCCGCGCCGCTGGTGCCCGCACCCTCATCATCGGCGTCGCCAATCGCGGCGGCACCATCTCCGACCTCTGGCGCGAGACCTTCTTGCAGGCCATCGACCTCGGCTACGACCTCGCCAGCGGCCTGCACACGCGCCTTGGCACCATCCCCGGCTTGGCCGACCGCGCCCGCGCACAGGGCACTCGTCTCGTAGATGCGCGCTTTTCCAACTGCGCTTTTCCCATTGCAACCGGCGTCAAACGCCCGGGCAAACGCCTGCTCACCGTCGGCACCGACTGCTCGGTCGGCAAGATGTTCACCGCGCTGGCCATTGAGCTCGAGATGCAAGCGCGAGGCATGGCCTGCACCTTCCGCGCCACCGGCCAAACCGGCATCTTCATCGCCGGGACCGGCGTTGCCGTTGACGCCGTGGTGTCCGACTTCCTCGCTGGATCCGTCGAGGTCCTGACCCCGGCCAACCACCCCGAGCACTGGGACCTAGTCGAAGGCCAGGGTTCGCTGTTCCACGCTTCCTATGCCGGCGTGTCGCTGGGCCTCATGCACGGCGCTCAACCTGACGCGCTCG
>JAPOYQ010000347.1 GCA_026706505.1 Gemmatimonadota bacterium | reverse complement strand
CTTGCTACAAAGCCGCTTCGAGTGGTTCCAACAATTTGAACGCCCTTTTATTCTGGCTCCGGGCGACAACGATTGGACCGACTGCCACCGGAGCGGATACCAGCCGCTGGACCGGCTGGCGCACGTGCGGGCACTCTTTTTTCCGCGGCCGGGTTGGACTCTGGGCCAGCAACCCATGCGCGTCGGCACCCAAGGAGGCACCTTCCCCGAGCACGTGCGCTGGACCCACGGGCAGACGAGCTTTGCGGTCTTGCACATAGTCGGCAGTCACAACGCCACCGCCAAGTTTGAAGGCCGCGCTCGGGCCAATGACGAGGAAGTCAAAAGCCGCACCAACGCCGCTATTGCTTGGATGCGCGAAACATTCGCCCAAGCTGCGGAACAAGACCATCGCGCCGTTTTCCTCATCATCCACGCCAATCCGCGCTTTGAGAGGCGGGAAGACGAGCCGGACGGGCCATACGCGGCTTTTTTGCAGGCCCTAGAGCAAGAAGTGGTCCGCTTTGGTCGGCCGGTGGCCCTAGCCCACGGCGACTCCCACTATTTCCGCGTGGACAAGCCCCTACGCCAAGCGGCCACGGGGAAGCGTTTAACGCGCTTCACGCGCATTGAGCCTTTTGGTACGCCCGAGATTCACTGGCTGCGAGTGATCGTTGATCCAGCCGACAGCCATATCTTTCAGGTTCACACTGAAATCGTCGAAACCAATCTCGACTGAACCTAGACCAGTCGCGTCAAAATCTTTACGCGATGTCTATAATCTCCGGAGGCGTGGCGTATCCACCGGGGATGTGAGCAGCGCGCCACTCCGGCGGATCGCGTCGCGGCAGCGACAGGGCAGGCTCGCCCTTGCAACTCAGGCGATACAGCAGCCGAGCATCGTCGAGCGAGTTGATATTCGACTTGAGTGGCGGCGAGTTGTGCAGGGTCATGCAGTTGTCCCACAGCGTCACATCGCCCGGCGCATGCGGGTGGTCGTAGCGGAACTGCGGCTGCAGCACGTGCGCTTCGAGCCGGTCGAGGAACGCGCGCGATGCTTCCGCGGACATCCCTTCCACCTCGATCGCCGGCCGCACCCGTGGCCGCGACGCCCATATTGGACTGTGCAGAGACTTGATGCCAGAGCGCGGGTTGGTCCGCACCAGCGGAGCCAGCCAGCCTTCGTCTCCCTCGTTCAACCGCCGCCGTAGCTGAACTTGCTCCAAAGCTGCCTGCTCTGTTGGCGGCAGTGCCGCAAAGGCCCCCGCAGTGTCGGCAAAGGCCGTCTCGCCGTTCAACGGCAGCCGCTTGCGCAGCCGCATGAGTTCGCGATCCGAGCCTTCGTAGTACGGATGAGCCTTGCCGTCGCCGGATGCCTGCACCCAATTCCCGCCCGGGGTATCGCGCGCTACCGGCGACTTGTGGGCGAGGAACATCGAGACGTAGATCGGCAAAGGCTCGTACTCAATGTCCGTGTGCCACGAGCCGCCCTGCGTCACCTTGACGGGTTCAGCACTGCGCGCGCCCCGAAAGTTGGACACTACCAGTACCGCAGGCGACTCGTGCGGCAGACATTGCAGTTGGCCGGGGAAGGCCGCGTTGACCGCAGCGGCCGTACGACGCGCGAAGGGAATCAACTCAAAGGGGCCGTCGCTGTCGCCATCTTGCTGGGCCGGCTTACCCCCGCGCATGAAGTTGCTAGGGTGCGGCACCGGCGCGCCCCAGTGGTTGGCGAAGCGCTCAAAGTGGGCTAGGGAAAAGGCTTCCAAGTCCTGCCCGGCAATGCTGACGATGCGAAACTGGCTCAGGGCGTCCAGCAGAAAGGCGACCTGCTCGGGATTGAGCGGGCGGCACAGATCGATACCCGTGAAGCGCCGCCCGGCACCGCTGGCGGCCAGCGGGCCCTCGCTGCGGGCGGCCGTGCCGAATAACTCGCACAGCCTTTTGTCGAACAGTTCTGTCTTTTGGCCCATGATGCTCCCTCTTTTAGCGGTAGAGAATGTCCACAACGGGCCGTGCGATGCTTCTATGCGTTTTTATCGCGATCCCTCGCGGTTCCCCCGGCGCCTTCGCGGAGGAGCGGTGCTGGAGTCTGCGTCCGCCTGCCCTGCGGCGGCCTCAGTGTACTCTCTGAGTAGCTCGTCGAGAGCCTCGGAGGTATCCAAGTAGTTGGACAATTCATAAGGCGTGATGCGAAAGCGCCGCGCCCTCACTAGTGGATCCGCGCCCCGTGCCAAGAGCAGGCGTGCCATCTCTAGCTGGTCGGCCATGACGGTTTTGTGCAAGGGCGCACTACCTCGATCGTAACGGGTAAACCCACTGGCAATCCCGTTGACATCCACACCGCGATCCAGCAAAAACTCCGCTGCTTCTAATGCGCCACTATAGGCCGCAAAATTGAGTGCTTCCACCATAATCTGCTCGGCGGTAAGCACGGTATCCGGGTCGGGATGGTACAGATGGCCGATTCCCTCTTTTAGCTGGCCTTCGGAGTCGAAAAACTCGGCCATCAGATCGACGCGGTTGACGCCAGCAGCAAAGCGCAAATCCACGGTCGCCCCCTCGGCGACCAACATGCGCGCCAGATCTAAGTCCCTCTCCCTAAGCGCGTCCCATAAAATTTGCCCCCGGTTGCGGTTCACATCCACGCCGTTGGTCACTAGAAGTTGGATCATTTCGGGCTTGCTCTCGGCCCATTCGAGCGGATCGCTTTCTATGAACAGATCCAGCACAGAGATCGAGTCGTACGTGGCGGCGTTCGGGTCGGCACCTGCTGAGAGCAGGGTCGCGGCTAGTTCAACCGCGTTTTCGGGCAGCGGTACTCGTTGCGGCTCGCCGGCGAGGTGGTGCAAGAGCGTGGCCCCGCGGAAGTAGGGGTATTCGTAGTACTCGTCGAAATAGCCGCGCGCCATCGCTAGCTCAGGGTACTCAGTGAGCAGCTTCTGTAGCGTCTCCCTGTCGCCGGCGTCCATGGCCTCTACAGCCTTATAAAAGGCTTTGTGGTCGGCGTCGCTGCGGTCGCGACCCTGGGGCGGCAGTTTCTCGCCTTCGTGCGGAATGGCCAAGGCGACCAATTCAGGCGGACGCCCGGACCGGCCTAGACGGTTGCCCAACGGCACGACCACGTATTGGCGGCCACCGGCCATATAGCTCATCGGCGCACCGTAGGCATTGCTGGGCATCTCGACGCGGCCGATCTCCTCGCCCGACGCCAAATCGTACGCCCGCAGGCACGCGTCGCGATCGACGAAGTAGTCCCTGCCAGCGTCGGCCAGGCCGTGCGGGTCCTCGGAAGTAGCCAACAGGAGGTTCGGCGTGGCCAAGACGAAGGTGCGGTTGTCCCAGCCCATATCCGGTAGGTCGAGGCCCTTGAGCGCCGGGTGATCGACCGGCCCTTGGCCCACTGCGGTCCGCCACAGATGCTCGCCACTGTTGAGGTCAATCGCCGTGATGCTGCCGTACGGGGGCTTGACCAGTGGCAGACCCCGAGGGCCGCGGATGTGCCGACCGGCGCGGGCAGAAAACGCCGAATAGGCATCTAGGTCGCGTACCGGCCGCAGCTCCACATTGGTAATGGCCATGTGCGACGGCACGTACAGCACGCCCGTGCGCGGGTCCGCCGCACCGCCCGCCCAGTCAGCTCCGCCGGCTTGGCCCGGAACTAACAAGACCCCCTTCTCCGTCGGCGGCGTGTAGAGCGGACCGTAGTCGTATTCGGCGAGAATGGCCTTGGCTTCCTCGCGCAACTCAGGCGTGAAATCAATCAGGTCATCCTCGCTGATACCCTGGCGCTCAAAGGCCGCTGGTTTGGTCGGAAAAGGCTGCGTTGGCGAGGTTTTTTCCCACGCTACCTGCGACTGTGGCACCAGCTTTTCCTCAATCGGCCAGATCGGCTCTCCGGTTACGCGGTCAAAGACAAAGCAAAAGGCCTGTTTGGTTAGCTGAGCGACGATCTTGCGCGGTTGGCCATCGACGACCACGTCCAACAGCAGGGGAACAGCCGGTGGGTCGTAGTCCCACAAGCCGTGATGGACGAGTTGGTAGTGCCATACCCGCTCGCCGGTCTCGGCCTTTAGACACACTACTGACTCGCTGAACAGGTTGTCGCCTGGGCGCTCGCCGCCGTAGTAGTCGTGGCTGGCCGTGCTCACCGGCAGGTAGAAGTTGCCCAACTCCTCGTCGGCCGTCATCGTCGCCCAGACATTGGCCGCGCCGAAGGTCTTCCACGCATCGTTTTCCCAGGTCTCGTTGCCGTATTCGCCTTCCTGCGGAATGGTATGGAATTCCCAGACTTTCTCGCCGGTGCGCACATTGAAGGCCTGCACATCGCCCGGGGGCATGTATTCGGGCGGCGGCCTGAAGCGCGCATCCATGATCGCCGAGCCAACTGCGACCACATCGCGACAGATCACGGGCGGAGCCGTAACTCCGTAGTCCCTGCGCTCCTCTTCACTCAGCGGCCGGCGCAGCAAGGCTCCCAAATCGACGCGGCCATCCTCGCCAAAATTGGGGTCGGGCAGGCCGGTCTTGGCGTCTATGGAATACAGATAGGCGGTCGAAGTCGCCAAAAAAACCCGCGCGACCTCGCCATCGGTCCAATAGCTCACCCCGCGCGAATTGCCCGCGAAAGTGGAACTGGCCTTCCAAGATTCTGGGTCGAACGCCCACAGTTCCTCGCCGCTTTGGCCGTCAATAGCCGAGAGGATGTTGTATGGCGAGCCGTAGAAGAGCACGCCATTGACGGCCAGCGGCGTGCCGCGATTGTTGCTGAAGCCAAGGCGAAAACCCCCGCGCCGCCGATCACCCCGACCCCGATCCCGGTCCCGGCTTCGATTAGCTCTCGCCGTCTCGTAGATCTGCTGATCGCGGGGCCGATAGCGCCAAACCACGCGTAGCTGATCGAAGTTGTCGCGATTTATCTGGTCGGCAGGGGTGTAGCGGGTGCCACCTTGATCGGCGGCGTAGTACGGCCAATCGACCTCATCGGCAAACGCCGCCGTCGCGAGCGACAGCAAAACTGACAAGGCTCGATAGGCGCGTTTATTCACTGGATTTTTCCTCTTCTGGGTTTGATGCCGCTTTGAGGACTTCGCGCATGGCGTCGTTTTCGTAGTAACCAGCCCAGTCGTAGGGCGTTTCACTCCAGCGGGCGTCTCCAATTGTCGTGTCTGCGCCCTTTTCTAGCAAGTAGCGAATCAGTTCGACGTCTTCGGTATCCACGGCCTTGTGCAGGGCCGTGCTGCCCCAATCCCACTGCCAGAAGCCGCCGACTAAAGCGTCGATATTGGCACCTTTCTCCAGTAGGAAGTCGATGGCCTCTCGGCCGCTGTTGTACACCGCGTAGTGCAGCGCCTCGTCCACGACCTGCTGGTCGGTGAGGATGGTGTCGGGGTTGGCGCGGTAGAGGCGATTGGCCTCGGGCGTGGGTGCGCCGTCTTTGAAAAAGCCCGCCATCAGATCGGTGCGATTGAGCGCAGCGGCAAAGCGCAGGTCAACCGAGGCCCCCGAGGCGAGGAGCACCTTGGCCAGTTCCATTTGGCGGCTGGTCAGCAGGTCGTGCAGCACCTTGCCGTTGTTGCGGTCTGGGTCCGCACCCTGCTCGTAGAGCAGCGAGAGCAGGTCGCCCTTGATCTCGGCCCATTCGAGCTGGTCAGCGGCGACCGCCAACTCCGCTGTCGTCACCGAATCGAGCGTCGCGGCGTTGGGATCAGCACCCGCGGCGAGTAAGATAGTGGCCAACTCCACGGCGTTTTCGGGCAGCGGCACTCGTTGCGGCTCGCCCGTCACGTGGTGCAAGAGCGTGGCCCCGCGAAAGTAAGAGTATTCGTAGTACTCGTCGAAATAGCCACGCGCCGCCGTTAGCTTGGGATAATCAGAGAGCAGCTTTCGCAGCATCTCGCTATCACCGGCGTCGATGGCCTGTACCGCTTGGTAAAAAGCCTCGTGATCGGCGTCGCCGCGCTCGCGGCCTTGGGGCGGCAGTTCCTCACTCTCGTGCGGAATGGCCAGCGCCACCAACTCGGGCGGACGCTCTGGCTCGACGTGGTCATTGCCTACCGGCACGATGACGTACTGACGACCGCCGACCGTATAGCTCATCGGCGCGCCATAGGCATTGCTGGGCAATTCGACGCGGCCGATCTCCTCGCCCGACGCCAACTCGTACGCCCGCAGATAGGCATCGCGGTCGACGAAGTAGTCCCTGCCGGCGTCGGCGAGGTCGTGTGGGTCCTGCGAAGTAGCCAACAGAAGGTTCGGCGTGGCCAAGACAAAGGTTCGGTTGTCCCAACCCATATCCGGCAAGTCAAGGCCCTTGAGCGCCGGGTGATTGACCGGCCCCTTACCCACCGTCGTCCGCCATATATGCTCGCCGCTATTCAGGTCAATCGCCGTGATACTGCCGTACGGCGGCTTGACCAGCGGCAGACCACGCGGGCCGACGACGTGCATGTTGTTGCTAGCAGAAAATTCCGAGTACGCCTCCGGGTCATCTACCCGATGCAACTGCACGGTGGTGATGGCCATGTGCGACGGCACGTAGAGTACGCCCGTGTGTGGATCCGCCGCGCCCCCAGCCCAGTCGGCCCCGCCCCATTGACCAGGAACCGACAAAACGCCCTTCTCCGTCGGCGGCGTGTAGAGCGGACCGTAGTCGTACCGGGCGAGAATGGCCTTGGCTTCCTCGCGCAACTCAGGCGTAAAGTCGATCAGGTCGTCCTCGCTGATACCCTGGCGCTCAAAGGGTGCAGGCTTGGTCGGAAAAGGCTGCGTCGGCGAGGTCTTTTCGCTTGGCACTTGCGATTGGGGCACTGGCTTTTCGACAATCGGCCAGATCGGCTCGCCGGTTATGCGGTCAAAGACAAAGCAGAAAGCCTGTTTGGTTAGCTGAGCGACGATCTTGCGCGGTTGGCCATCAACGTCCACGTCCAACAGCAGAGGAGCAACCGGCGGATCGTAGTCCCACAGGCCGTGGTGGACTAGTTGGTAGTGCCAAACTCGCTCGCCGGTCTCAGCTTTCAGGCAGACGACCGACTCGCTGAACAGGTTATCGCCGGGGCGCTCGCCGCCGTAGTAGTCGTGGCTGGCCGTACTCACCGGCAGATAGAAGTTGCCCAACTCCTCGTCGGCCGTCATCGTCGCCCACACATTGGCTGCGCCGTACTTTTTCCACGCATCGCTTTCCCACGTCTCGTTGCCGTATTCGCCCTCTAACGGGATCGTGTGGAACTCCCACACTTTCTCGCCGGTGCGCGCGTCGAAGGCCTGCACATCGCCGGGAGGGGTGTATTCGGGCGGCGGCCTGAAGCGCCAATCACCCATGGCCGAGCCAACGGCGACCACGTCGCGGCAGACTACAGGCTGGGAGGTGACTCCGTAGTTCCAGCGATCCTCTTCGCCCAGCGGCCTACGCAGCGAGGCCCCCAAATCGACGCGCCCGTCCTCGCCAAAATTGGGGTCGGGCAGGCCGGTCTTGGCGTCGATGGAGTACAAATGGGAAGTCGAAGTGGCCATAAATACCCGTTCAACCTCGCCATCGGTCCAATAGCTCACTCCGCACAAGTTGCCCAAGAAGCGGTAATTCATCCGCCAAGCCTCTGGGTCAAAGGTCCACAGTTCCTCGCCGCTTTGGCCGTCGAGAGCCACGAGAACGTTGAAGGGCGAGCCATAGTAGATCACACCGTTGACGGCGAGTGGCGTGCCTCGGTTGTTGTCGAAACTAAGGCGGCGCCCCGTCGGGTTGGGGCCAGCCGTCTCGTAGATTTGCTGATCGGGGGGGCGGTAGCGCCAGATCACGCGCAACTGATCGAAATTGTCGCGATTGATCTGGTCCGCCGGGGTGTAGCGGGTGCCGCTTTGGTCGGCGGCGTAGTGCGGCCAATCGACATCGCTGGCAAACGCCGCGAGCGAGAGCGACAACGATGCCAGCAAGACCCCACAGGCTCGTCTGTTCATTCTTCCTCCTCTACTGTTTTTCGGTTTCCTTGGCCGCCGCGTCATGTGCGCCGATGGTTTTGCGCATGGCGTCGTTTTCGTAGTAGCCTGCCCAGTCATAGGCGGTCTCGTCCCAGCGCGCATCGCCAATGGTCGTGTCTGGGCCCTTTTCCAGCAAATAGCGAATCAATGCCACATCTTCGGTATCCACGGCCTTGTGCAGGGCTGTGCTACCCCAATCCCACTCCCAGAAAAAGCCGACTAAAGCGTCGATATTCGCACCGCGCTCTAACAGGAAGTCAATGGCCTCCCGACCGCCGCTGTACACTGCGTAGTGCAGTGCCTCATCGACGACCTGCTGGCCAGTGAGGACGGTGTCGGGGTTGGCGCGGTAGAGGCGATTGGCCTCTGGCGTCGGGACACCGTCTTTGAAAAAGCTAGCCATCAAATCGGTGCGATTGAGTCCAGCGGCAAAGCGCAAATCTACCTCGGCCCCGGCGCTGAGGAGCATCTCGGCCAGCTTTCTTTCGCGGCTGATCAGCAGATCGTGCAGCAGCTTGCCGTTGTTGCGGTTCGGGTCGGCTCCCTTCTCGTATAGCAGCGCGAGCAGGTCGCCCTTGATCCCGGCCCACTCGAGTTGAATAGCGGTAGCCGCAAGTTCTGCCGTGGTCGCCGAATCGAGCGTCGCTGCATTGGGATCGGCACCCGCGTCGAGTAGGACCTCGGCCAAGCTCACGGCATTATCGGGCAAGGCCGTGCGCAGCGGTGCGCCGGCTGTCAGGTGCAAGAGCGTAGCGCCGCGCAAGTTGGGAAACTCGTACCACTCGTCCAGAAAGCCGCGCGCCCTCACTAACCCTGCGTGCTTTTTGAGGAGCTTGCTTAGCTGCTGGCTATCGCCCGCGTCGAGTGCTGCTACGGCCTCGTAGAACGCCCTGTGATCGGCGTCTTTGCGACTCTTGCCCTGCTCGGGCATGGCCTCGCCCGGGCGCGGAATGGCCAAAGCCACTAGCTCGCTCGGCCGGTAGGAGTCGCCCAGCGACAAGACCACGTATTGGCGGCCAGCCGCTTGGTAAACAGCCGGGCTGGCATACGCATTGCCCGGCAATTCGACTTGGCCTACTAATTCGCCCGTCGCTGGGTCAAAGGCCCGCAAATACGCCTCGCGATCGACGAAGTATCCTTGTCCGGCCGCCGGGCCGAACTGGCCATCGCGTGGGTCTTCGGTCGCAGTCAGCAGAAGCGTCGGGGTTAATAGAGGAAAGGTCCGCGAGGGCCAGCCCAAGTCTTCTTTGATTTCGAGATCGCGCAGTAGGGGATGGTCAATCGGACCGCGACCCATCGGCCGCATCCACAGATGCCGGCCCCTGTTGAGGTCAATGGCGGTGAGGCGGCCGTAGGGCGGCTTGAGCAGCGGCAGGTTCTTCGCGGCGGTGAAGTTGTGGTTGAAGACGCCAGTATAGGCCGAAGTAGCCTCGCTGGTCTCTCCGGGGCGAGGTGAAGCGTCGGTCGGGCGCAGCGTTACTAGATAGGGCATGGTCTTGGAAGGCACGTAGAGGACGCCCGTCGCCGGATTCACGGCACCGCCCGACCAATCCGAACCTCCCAAAAGGCCCGGCACGAGAATCGTTCCCTTCTCTGCGGGCGGCACATACAGGGAGCCGTACCTATGCCCTTCAATCGCCTCCATCGCCATTTGCCGCAACTCGGGCGTGAAGTCGATCAGGTCGTCCACACTTAAGCCTTGGCGGTCGTAGGGCCGAGGCCAGACGGGGATCGGCTGGGTTTCAGAGACCTCTTCGCCGACAATGGTCGAGGCGGGCACCGGCATTTCGATGATCGGCCACACGGGCGCGCCCGTGACCCGGTCGAAGACAAAGCAGAAGGCCTGTTTGGTTAGCTGGACCACGGCTTTGATCGGCTTGCCGTCAACCTCGATATCGACGAGAATCGGCGCGGCGGGCGGATCGTAGTCCCAAACTCCGTGATGGGCTATCTGGAAGTGCCAGACCCGACCACCAGTCCGGGCGTCGAGGCAGACGATGCTGTCGCCGAAGAGGTTGTCGCCGGGGCGCTCGCCGCCGTAAAAGTCATTGCTCGGCGTGCTAACCGGCAGATAGACATAGCCCAACGCCGGGTCGAGGCTCATCATCGACCACACATTGGTGCCCCCGAAGTCCTTCCACGACTCTGCGCCCCAAGTCTCATTGCCGAAGGAACCCTCTTGCGGAATAGTCTCGAAGATCCACTTTTGCTCGCCCGTGCGCACATCAAAGGCGCGCACATCGCCCGGCGGCATGCGCCGGGGCACGGGCCGACCGCGAATGTCGGGGACGGACGAGCCGACGATGGCCAAGCTGCCGTAGATCATCGGTGGCGAGACCGAAACGTAGTCACCGCGCCGCACCTCCCGACGCATGCCTTGGGTCAGATCGACGCGGCCGCTATCGCCAAAGGCTGGGTCGGGTTGGCCGGTTTCGGCGTCGAGCGAGTAGAGATAGCCGTCGGTCGTGCCGAAGAGCACGCGCTTGGCCCCGTCCTCTTCCCAATAGGCCACGCCCCGGTGGGTGCTGGGGAACCACTCTTGGTCTCGCCACGATTCGGGATCGAAGTTCCACAACTCCTCGCCAGTGGCCGCATCGAGGGCCGCTACGATTCCAAAGGGCGAGCTGACGTAGAGTACGCCATTTACTACTATCGGCGTACTGCGGTAGTAGTTTCTACTAACATCGTGCTCTGCGAGAATTTCCGCCTCGGGGGGCCGCCAGCGCCAGACGATGCGCAGGTCGGCAAAGTTGTCGCGGTCGATCTGAGCGAGCGGCGAGTACTTAGTGCTGCCCGCGTCGCCGCCGTAGTAGCGCCAGTCCCCTGACTGGGCTGGACTGGCCGAATAGATCAGTAAAAGAAAAAATAAACGAACGACGCAATCGGTCTGTCTCACGCACTCCTCTCTTCTTTAATAGCAAGGTCTCAAGCGAAGGAAGAGTTGGCGTTAAACAGTGTCAACGGAGCCGTTAGTCGCAGCGCCTCTGCAAGCTCAGCGGTACTGGTCCAAATTCCCATTGTACTCCAAACCCAGCACTTCTCGGCCTCGCGCCGTATTGCAGGTGGCGTCGGCTTCGGGCGTGCCGACCACGTGCAATACGTCGAACTTCACCTCGTCTTTTTCTAAGGCTAATCGGCAGGCTTCGGCCAAATCGTGGCGGCAGACCAAGCCGTTGCGGACGTTCAATGGTTCCCGATACTTGCCGATCCCCAAGCGCGAATCCACGATGTAGTCGGGCCGCAAGACTACGATGGGCAGCCCAAAGGCTTCGTGGATCTGGCGGCACATTTCCTCCTGCAGTCGCTTGCACACCGCATACAGGCTGCCGTCGGGCCGCCGCACCTCTGAGGAGAAGAAAATTCCCTCGGGATGCACGGTCTGGCACGAGCCGATGTGTACTACTTTGCGGACGCCCTGCTCTTGGGACGCTTGCAGGACATTCCACAGACCCTTGAGGTTGATGAGGAAGGGCTTGTCGTCGTTGGGGTCGCCGACGAAGTAAACCGCGGTGTGAATGACGCAATCCACGCCGCTGATGGCTCTCTCCACCGCGTGATAATCGGCTATATCGCCGTGGACCACTTCGCCGCCGTTCCAATCGCCGTCTATGTCGCGATACGCCTCCCAAGCTTGGGGGCCGTACTCAAAGGCGCGAATGTCGTGTTTGCCAGCCAAGTTTTGCAAGACGGCGCGGCCGAGCCAACCGGCGGCACCGAAGACCACTGTTTTCATGGGGGATTCCTTTCTCTAAATCGCTGATGGTATCGCGGCAGTCGCCTGCTAGTCACCGCTGCTCATAGCGGTCGGCGCGGCGGCGACCCAATAGCTTTGGGCACAGGCTGCGGAAGTCCTCGGGCATGCGCTCGTACGTCTCTGGCCACAGAGGCTGGTGGCCGCCTTCAATCCAATTGTTAAACCAAGGAGGGTAATACGCGATATTCAGCCCTATCCTTACCTCCTCGCTCTGATTGGCCCGGGCTTGGTGAAAAAGCCCCCCGTGCCACAGCATCACGGAACCAGCGCGGCCTTCCACGGGCTTGATCAACGGGTTATCAGCACCCATATCGGGTGGCGGAGCGGGCCGCCTCGACCGGTGGCTCATGGGCACGACGCCGGTGGCCCCATTGGCCTCGGTAAAATCCGTCAGCATCCAGATGCTGTTGATCATCCACGGCACATCGGGCACTTGGGCAAACGAGCCCGCAGAATCAGCGTGTAAATGCTGGGCGGGGGCCCCGGGCCAAGTCGGCTTGGAGCAGGCTTCGACGACGCGGCAGCGCGGCCCCAAAAAGTGCCGCGCAAGGGCTACGGTATCCGGGTGGAAGGCGCAGTTCCAGACCTCGTCGTCTTGGTTGAGCATGCCGAACAAAGTCTGATAGTACTCGTCGCCCACGATATAGTCCTGGCAGCGCGGGTCGCTGTGCAGCGCTAGACAGCGGCGGCCCAACGCCAACGCGGCCTCGCGAGGTATGCGGTCACTCAGCACGCAGTACCCATACGCGTCTAGATGCTCGGCTGCGGCTTGCAATTCTTCGTTCACGTCTCTATCTCCAAGCCAGCTTCTTGGGCGACCTGCACTAGCTGGCTCCAAACCCCTTCTTCCACCGGGATGCCCTCGCGCCGGTAGCACGCCTCTGCGACAAATTCGCGTTCGCCCGGCACCAGCACCCCATTGCTGCCACGCGCCGGCGCAGACGAGTGCACATAGGTGATCATGCGGTCCAATTCGGCGCGGAAGCGCTCGACATTGCCCCAAGCCGCCGCATCCACCGCCAACAGCCACATCGTATTGGCATTGGATTCCAGTCCCTCTTCGAGCCAAGTTGGCTCGCCCAGCAGGCAGCTAAAAATCTGGGCCATGAGGCCCAAGCCGAAGCCCTTGTATCCTTGATCCCCGCCAAAAGGCAGGATCGCCCCAGCCTCGTACAGGTCAGCTGGGTCGGTGGAAGGCGCTCCGCTCCGATCTACTAAGGTGTCTTCGGGCAGCGCTTGCCCGGTGTCCCGGTATAGGCGCACGCGTCCTTCGGGCAGGGCCGCGGTTGAGAAATCCATTACTACGGGCTGGTTCGAGGTGGGGGCCGCAAACGCGATGGGGTTGGTGCCCAGCCGTCCTTCGCGCCCGCCAAACGGCGCTACCCAATGCCCTTCGCCTGACGTGCTGCAGGTGACCAAGGCCACGCACCCGGCCTGCGCGGCCTGTTCTGCATACGCTCCCAATCGCCCCACGTGACGGCAGCGGCGCAGGCTGGCACTGCCCACGCCCAACCGCTGAGCGCGCTCAATCGCCAGCTCCGTGACCCGCTGGGCCCCAATCTGGCCGAAATTCCACTGGCCGTCCACCAGCGCGGTAGCCGCGGCACCCTCTCGCAC
>JAPOYQ010000441.1:12268-13455 GCA_026706505.1 Gemmatimonadota bacterium | reverse complement strand
TGACGCGTCATACAACACATCCGTCGGCGGCGAACCCGAAATCATCCGAGTCGCTGGATCAAACGACAAACCCGCAGGCAACTCCCCGATCAAGCTATACGTCAGAGCGTCGGTGGACCGACCCACTGGCAACTCCCAAGGCTGTTTTATCTCTTCGCCTGCAGTAAAGGTTGTTTGACGCGCAGCGACCGCCGCGAAGGTCAGCTCCACATGGATCGTAAAGGTCAATTTCTCGGCGTCGCTCTCCTCCATATTGGTATCGGAATCTTCGACCCGGTAGGTCATCTCATACGTCCCGGCTATGGTCGGCGTACCCGAAAGCGTCCGAGCCTCGGCATCAAACACCAGCCCCTCCGGCAACTCCCCGACCAAGCTAGTTGACACAGATGACAAGCTATATCTCGGAGGTTTCTCGTAGTCTCCCACCGAAGCCGGAGGCAATTCTAGAACTCCTATATCATCGCCTGTCCGGTACGACTGATCGGGAATCGTCGCCCCCTCAAAGCTCGGCCTTGTATCGACTTCTAGCTCGAATGTCAACGTGGCCGTATCGCCGTCGGCATCCGTTACTTCGTAAGTCATCAAGGAAATAGCCACTTCCGAAGGCGTACCCGAAAGCGTCCGCGACCCGGCATCAAACGCCAATCCCGGCGGCACAGGCCTTAAACTATACGTCAAATCGCCGTTGCCACTCGAAGCCGCAGGTAATTCTAAAGCGTCTATCGCCACCCCGGCCGAGAACATCTGATCGGCAACCGTCGCACCGTCAAAACTCGGAGCTACATCCTCTTCTTCTACTGAAATATTGAATGTCAAGCTGGCCGTAGCACCATCGGCATCCGTCACTTCGTAGGCCATCAGGTAAAAGACCTTTTCCGGGAAGGTGACAACATCCGAAGGGGTGCCCGAAAGCGTCCGAGTCGCGGCATCAAACGCCAATCCCGGCGGCAAGGGACTCAGAGCATATGTCAAATCGCCACTGCCACCTGTAGCCTCAGGTAGCACCAGATCCCCTATCGCCACCCCGGCCTCGTACATCTGGTTGGCAACCGTCTCCCCTTCAAAGCTCAGCGCATCTTGGGCTTTGGCCTCCGGAGCCAACATCAAAGTAGCCGCCAGAAAGAGCATACTCAGGCCGAACAGCGATCTATTCCAAACAAGCTTGTTACTAACTACACACCCGCTCA
>JAPOYQ010000441.1:0-12258 GCA_026706505.1 Gemmatimonadota bacterium | reverse complement strand
CTCATAATTTACCCTCCAATGAGAGATTTAAGTTTTAAGTTTAAGTTGCAACTTTGTGCGCTAGACCGCCGCCTCGCCGCTCTAAGGCCGCAACCACCTCCATCACCACCCCACTCATGATTCCTCCCTCTTAAGCGACCCTTATAACAATAGCTTAATTGAAGAGCGTGTAGAGAAGCCTGAGATCATTATTACGTACTCAATACAAAATACGCATCTAATATCCAGGATGCAAGAGGTAGTTTCTGAACCATATCGCCTATCAGCACCTAGGCATGTAGAAAGGTCAAGATCTTGCAAAAAGAGGAAGATCTTGACGCAATTCGGCTTCCAATTTGGAGTGGCAAGAGGGACAGACCGAAATTAGATGTTCCAGCTTATTGGCCTCTACATTGGAAGAGAAACTGCGATAGGGGATCTTGTGATGCACGTCAAGCTGGCGCCCCAGTTCCTCTTCGCTGACTCCGCATACCTGGCAAATGAAGCCATCGCGCGTCCGCGCCTTTAGCGCTTGGAGTTCCCAATTGGCCCCCCGCCTTTTGGAAGTCTCCCCTAAGCAAACCTCTAACGATGGCATAGCCTCTGTCCAAGCACGGCGACAAGACGCATCGCAAAAATGCAACTGAGCTTGGCCCGCATACCAAGCCGGAACCTCGATCTCTAGCCGACAGTATGCACAGTTCGTAGCAATCTGCTCATTGCCGCCAGCAGGACATCGCTCGCCAAAATCAAACCCCATTTGATCGCTAGAAGACATGATAGACCACAGGGATAATTTTATACGGGATTATAGTTCTTCAATATACTCTCGCCTCTTTTTGAAGCTACCTGAAAGAAGCCGAATTAAATAGCCTAGAAATCCCGCCTTGCCCCTTCTCCCCACTTCTTATATATTTAACAATTCTACCAAAGGAGCGCAAAATTGCCCAAACTCAAGTCTGCCAAAAAGCATCAAGCCACTAGCGCCAAGGCCTACGCACGCAACCGCGCTCTTCGCTCGCGGATGCGCACGGCCCTTAAAAGAGTCCGTCAAGCTCCAGACAAAGCCTCGGCCGAGATCGCTCTACAGGCGGCGATTTCGACTGTCGACAGGACCACTAGTAAAGGCATCATTCACAAAAACACCGCTGCTCGCTACAAGTCGCGGTTGAACCACCTCGTGCAAACGATAGCCTAGTATTTCCCTGTATTTCCCTTCATTCAAAGGCACGAGTACTCAAATAGCGCAACCCGTTGTCGCAGAGGATAGTCGCGACTCGAGCAGTAGACCCCAATTCTTGAGCAACTTGGACGGCAATATAAGCGTTGGCTCCTGCTGAAATCCCCACCAAAAGCCCTTCCTCTCGCGCCAAGCGGCGGGCCATTTCATAAGCGTCGTCGTCGGCAATGACTCGCACCTCGTCGATAACTTCGAGGTTGAGAACCGGCGGAACAAAACCCGCACCTATGCCCTCTATATAACTGAATCCAGCCTCTCCCCCTGCAAGTACAGGCGACCCAGCAGGCTCGACAGCAATGACTCGCACTGCGGACAGAGCCTCCTTGAGTACCTCGCCGACCCCAGTCAATGACCCCCCGGTACCCACACCAGCCACAAAGGCATCAATTCGGCCATCTAACTGTTCCAAAATCTCACGGGCGGTCGTACGACGGTGTATCTCAGGGTTCGCCGCATTCATAAACTGCTGTGGCAAAAAGTAATCTGGGTTCTTGCGCTTGAGCTCAAGCGCCTTGTCGATAGCGCCGCGCATACCTTCGGCTGCTGGCGTCAATACAACTTCGGCACCGTAAGCCTGCATCTGTAAGCGGCGCTCGCGGCTAGCCGTATCGAACATGGTGACAATGAGCTTGTAGCCCTTGTAGGCAGCCACCATGGCCAAGCCAATGCCGGTATTGCCGCTAGTTGGCTCAATAATCGTGCCGCCCTCTACCAATACCCCCTGCTCTTCGGCGGCTTCGATCATCGCCAGAGCGATGCGGTCCTTGACACTGCCACCGGGATTGGTCGCTTCCAACTTGCCCCACACCTCGGCGGCATCCTCCCCGACGACTCGGCTGAGGCGGACCATAGGAGTGGCCCCGATTAATTCCAGCACATTGTGGGCGCGCTTCATCCTGCACCGAACCTAACGCTAGCCGCCTGTGCGACGGCCTTCAACTGCCGCCAGCAATGGCCGGGACGATGGAGACGCTATCGCCGTCGTTAAGGGGCGTGTCTTTTCCATCGAGGAAGCGAATATCTTCGTCGTTGACGAAGATATTAACGTAGCGACGTATCTCGCCGCCCTCATCGAGCAGTTTCTCGGCCAAACCCGTGTAAGTGTCTTCGAGTCCATCTACCAACTGACTAATAGTCCCCGCCTCAAGTTCGACCTCGGCCTGATTGTGGGTCAATTTCCGCAACGGCGTGGGAATGTGAACAGTAACCGGCATTTCATCCTCCATGTGGTTAATTTAAGCGGCCCTGCCGCCTGCATTCTACTTATTCATTTCATTCATTATCCAATAGCGGTTTTATTAAACTATCTCAACACCCGTTTCGACGTAGCGATTACCGTCCCAAGCAAAACATTTGTAGCCTTGCACTTCCCGCTGGCCACCTGATTCTTCGCCGCATACTGAGAGCACCAGATACATCGCGTCTGGGTCGTCTGGATCGTCTCCTGCCTCTCGGCTGTTGAATATCCAAGTATGCCTCTCGTCTTCAGCCGAGAAATAGGCCGCGCAATCAATATGGGAATGGTAGCAACCCGAGATCCGGCCACCAGCCCTTTCGACCGCTTCCGCAATGCGTAGCTGTTCGCCTGCATCGATCAGATAAGCCGTGCTTGCATCGCGGGGATAGTGCTTGGGATCTTCTTCGTGCCGCTGCTGCTGTACATTAGTACAAGCACGGACAGTGGTCATCCCACCCGGCACCTTCTCGACCAACAGACCGCAACACTCATGTGGGTACTCGGCCAAGGCTTGGACGCAAATCCGTTCAAAATCTCTGCGGGCGACGCGCAGCATTCAGCTATCCTTTCGCTCAGTAATGCCATCGAGGCCCAGCCGCCACATAGGCGTACTCATGTACTTGTCGCCACCATCACAAAATACCGTCACCACCACTCCTGTATCTAGTTGGCGAGCAACTTCCAGCGCGGCCCAATAAGCCCCACCCGAAGACTGGCCGACAAGAATCCCCTGCTCGACCGGCAGACGCAGTGTAGTATCATAAGCATCATCGGTATCTATCGGTATTTTGTAGTCGAGGAGAGTCTCATCGTAGATACCGGGGACAATTGAACTCTCCATGTGCTTAAGGCCCTCAATGCCATGAAACGGCTCGGCTGGCTCAGCGGCAATGATCTGGATTGCCGGATTGAATTTCCTAAGACCTCGACCGGTGCCCATCAGCGTCCCGCTAGTGCCGATAGTGGCGACAAAATGAGTAACGCGGCCCTGGGTCTGCTCCCAGATTTCGGGCGCAGTAGTATCGCGGTGGGCGTACCAATTCGCGGGATTATTGTATTGGTCAGGCTTGAAGTACCGTTCGGGATTGGCTTCGTATATTCGCCGCGCTTCCCGTATGGCCCCGTCGGAAAGCTCCCCTGAGTCAGTGTATACCACTTCGGCACCATAGGCTGCAAGAATGGCCTTACGCTCGCGGCTGACATTGGCGGGCATGGCTAATTTTACTCGATAGCCCTTAGCAGCACCGATCATAGCGTAGGCGATACCGGTATTTCCAGAAGTGGAATCCAAAATGACCTTGCCCGGCCCCAGTGACCCGTCTTGCTCGCCATCCTCGATCATCCGCCGCGCCGGCCGGTCCTTGACCGACCCTCCGGGATTGAAAAACTCCAGCTTGGCATAAACTTCCACTCGCGGTGGAATCGCCGGATCCCTCAGCCGCAAAAGCGGCGTATCACCAATCTGCTCGACGACCGATAGGCCTGTCACAAAAATCTCCCCCTACGATTAAAAGAACCAAAATCCACTATGTCAACCAACCCTGCGCTTTCTTGACACCTTCCAAGCTGCCTTCTACTTTATCTTTTTCCCACCTGCAATCTAATCTTAATCATTTAGGTGTAATTTATGGAAGAACCGAGCGAAGGCTTGGGCGACTGGGAGCGCACGCACGACTGCGGCACTCTCACAGATAAAGACATCGGGCAGCGCGTACTACTAATGGGTTGGGTCTGGCACCGCCGCGACCACGGCGGCGTTATTTTTATCGATCTCCGCGACCGCTACGGTATTACCCAAATCGTCTTCAATCCACAGAGTGACCCCACTGCCTATCAGCAGGCCGATCACTTGCGTAGTGAGTACGTCATCGCCGTACAAGGCGAAGTCGAAGCCCGCCCCGAAGGCATGGTCAATCCTCAATTGCCCACCGGGGCGATTGAGGTAAACTGCGATCAGCTACGCCTCCTCAACCGCTGTCGGACCCCACCTTTTCTCATCGAAGACCAAACCGACGCTGGAGAGGAAATTCGGCTCAAGTATCGCTATTTGGATCTGCGGCGGCCTCGTGTCCAAGGCAATTTGCTACTCAGGCACCAGGGCTACCAAATTGTACGCCTCCTGCTCGACGAACGCGGTTTTATCGAAGTCGAAACGCCGTTTCTGATCAAGAGCACTCCCGAAGGAGCCCGAGATTACCTCGTCCCCAGCCGAGTCCATCCCGGACAATTTTTTGCTCTGCCCCAATCGCCTCAAACCTACAAGCAACTCTTGATGATCGCGGGCTACGACCGCTACTTCCAGATCGTCAAGTGTTTCCGCGACGAGGATTTGCGCGCTGACCGCCAGCCCGAATTTACCCAAATCGACATTGAAATGGCCTTCGTACGCGAGGATCACGTCATGGCCATTGCCGAAGATCTGACCCGCGCCCTTTTTGCTCAGTTGCGGCAAATCGATTTACCCAATCCCTTTCCGCGACTCACTTACCGCGAAGCCATGGAGCGCTTCGGCTCCGATAAACCCGATCTGCGCTTCGGCCTAGAGATCAAAGATGTAGCGGCAGCAGCACGCTCTTCCCAATTCCAAGTCTTTCATTCCGTTCTTGACAGTGGAGGTCAAGTCAAAGGCATAACTGCCAAGGGCTGCAGTGGGTTCTCACGAGGACAAATTGATGATTTAATCGCCTTCGCCCAAGGATTAGGTGCCAAGGGTCTTAGCTGGATCAAACACACCGACGCTGGCCTTGAATCCTCCATCGTCAAATTCTTCCCCCAAGCCGCTCAAACCCAGTTGATCGAGACTCTCGAATCCGCCCCTGGCGACCTGATGCTTTTTGTCGCCGACCAGCCCAAGCAGGTCGCCCAGATACTCGGAGCACTGCGCTTGGAGCTGGCTCAGCGCCTTTCATTAGTACCCGAAGATTCCTGGCAGCCCCTTTGGGTCAGTCAATTCCCACTGCTAGAACGCGATGAGGAAACCGACCGCTTTACAGCCGTGCACCATCCCTTCACAGCTCCCCTAGAAGAGGACTGCGCCCTATTGGATAGCGCCCCTGCCGAGGCTAGGGCGCGGGCCTATGACTTGGTCCTCAACGGCAATGAAATTGCCGGGGGCAGCATACGAATTTTCCAGCGCTCAGTACAAGCCCGTCTCTTTCAACTCTTAGAGATAGGCCCCGAAGAAGCCGCGGCCAAATTCGGTTTCCTGCTCGAAGCACTTGACTACGGAGCCCCGCCGCACGGTGGTATTGCCTTTGGCTTTGACCGACTGATCGCCTTGCTCGCCGACGAAGATTCAATCCGCGATGTCATCGCCTTCCCAAAGACCAATAAGGCCGTGGGCTTGATGGAAAACACTCCTTCTTCCGTCGATTTGGGCCAGTTGCGCGAATTGGGTATTCGGTATGCCTGAAAACGTACAGGCGGGGTAAGATTTTCACTTGTACTGCTTGACATCCACTCTAGGTCGCCTATATTTGTGCCAATATCCCGTATATTAATTAAGATCACTGTTTGATCCTTAAGCTTAGGTGGAGGAACTACTTAATGAGCTGTCTTTCCACTTTGTCCAGTTTGAGATACTTAGGCGTTGCCCTAGTGGTAGTCGCCCTGTCTCTCGTCACTAGCTGCTCGCGTGTTCCTTCGCAAGAGGACATGGAATACCTAGAACAACGGCGCCAAGCTACTCTGGCTGCCGAAGCAAAAGTAACCGAGCTACAGACCAAAAAAGCACAGCTCGAGCGAGACCTCGCCGAGCGGCAAGCCACCAGAAAAGCATTAGAAGCTAAACTAGCCGCTACCAAGAACAACCTCGCCAACCAAGCTAAATGAGAAAGGGTTCGACCATGAAGAAGTTGTCCGTTGGTGGGTTGGCTTTAGCACTGCTAGTCCTAGCGAACGAAAACATTTCTGCTCAAGAGCAACAGATGACCTGTGAGGAATACATGGCTCTGGGGCAGGAGATCGTCAACCGCGAGGTCGCGGCCAACGCCCAGATCGAAGAGCTAATCGCCCAGATTGAAGCACTTAATATGCAGGTTGCCCAGCTCGACCGGGCCAACGCCGACCTCGATGCCCAGATTCTCGCAGCAATCGGCCACTCCGAATCCGAAGTCATGGCCTTTGGGCGCAAACTCGACGCTATTATTGCCCAGCTCGAAGGTCTGATGGCACTGGCTCCAGAAGAACTCATTATGCGGCGCGGTGAGGTCACCGCCATCGAATCCCGAGTTGCCGAGCTCAGGCAGAGCAATATAGCCGCTCTGCCCGAAATGATGGACAAGCTAGCTACCATTGATCAGATGCTCGCCGAACTCAAAGCGCGTATAGCCCAACCCGTGGTCATCGACTACAAGGTCGTACGGGGAGACAACTTGTGGAACATCGCCAAAAAAGAACAACTCTACGACGATCCCTATATGTGGCCCCGCATCTACCGGGAGAACAAGGGTCAAATCAAAGACCCGGATTTAATCTACCCCAAACAAGTCTTGGGCGTGCCGTTCGGGGTAGCTGAAAATCAGTACTTGGTCACTCGAGGAGACTTCCTTTTCAAAATTGCCGCCGAGCTTTACGACAATGCTGGCAAATGGCATAAAATCTACGAGGCCAACAAGCAGCAAATCGTCGCGCCAGACTTAATTTTTCCTGCTCAAGTCCTCGACATCCCTCAGTAATTAAAAACTACTTGATTTAAATAAATTTTAAGACTTAAAGGGGTTTGATCCCTCCTGAGGACTTTAAGGGAGGGATTTCAAACCCCTTTTTGTATTTTTGTCCAACTACCAGGGTTATGAAGGACATTTCCATCGCCGGCATCGATCGCCGCTCCCTCTTCGGGCGCAACGATCAGCACCTAGCACATCTCGAAAAGAGATACGGCATCCGCCTAGTTGCCCGCGGTGATAAGCTTACTCTTAAGGGATCCGCTGCTTCGGTGCGCGAGGCTGATGGCTTTCTCAGTCACCTCATAAAGCGCATGCGCCATGGTCCGCCCCTCGAAGCAGCCGAGTTAGAGGACTTGATCCACTCTAGTCCGGCCCTGCCTAAGGGCGACCACGGCACCCTCTTGAATCCCATAGCCCACACCTATAAGACAGCCATCTGTGCCCGCACCGAGGGCCAAGCAAAATATCTCGCAGCCATCGACAACAACGATGTGGTCTTCGGCATTGGCCCAGCGGGTACCGGCAAGACTTACCTAGCAGTGGCCATGGCTGTTGCCGCACTGCGGCAAAAGCAAATATCTCGTATCCTGCTCGCCCGGCCCGCCGTCGAAGCCGGTGAGAAGCTCGGTTTCTTGCCCGGCTCTTTTGAGGACAAGGTTGACCCTTATTTGCGCCCGCTCTACGACGCGCTGCAGGATCTCATGGAACCCGAGCGGCTGCGGCGGATGCAGGACATGAAAATTGTCGAAGTCGTACCCTTGGCCTACATGCGAGGCCGAACCCTCAACGATTCGTTTATTATTCTCGACGAAGCCCAAAATACTACACCGCAGCAGATGAAGATGTTTCTCACCCGGCTGGGTAGTCACTCAAAGGCCGTAGTTACTGGCGATATTACCCAGACCGACCTCAGCGATGACCAGCCTTCGGGCTTGATCGTCGCGCCCAAGATTCTGACCGGGATCGCCGGCTTGGCCTTTGTTCGGCTTAACGAACGAGATGTAGTGCGAAACCCGCTCGTACAGAAGATCATCAAAGCCTACGACAGCTATGAGGAAGCCCACGCCTCGGCCGATTCATGAACGCGCTTAAATTCAAGTGGTTTGGCTCTAAACGCCGCAGCAATCAGCTCAAACCCTGGCACCCACATAGCCTGAGGGTGTTCCACATCACTTTGGCAGGCCTAGTCATCGGCCTGCTCACTTACCTATCCCCCTACCAGCGTCCCTACAATGTCGCCCAGCTACGCGTCGGTAGTGTGGCCCAAGAGCGCATCGAGGCCCCTTTTCTCTTTAACGTGCCCAAGAGCGAGGCCGAATTGGAGCACGAACGCCAAGCAGCGACTGCCGAGATACCCACCATCTTGCACCGCGATCCCTTAATTCAAGAGCGACAGCTAGTCCAGCTAGACTCGGTCTTTGCGGTGATGATCCCAAGGATCCGGGTCCAGATGGCCGACTCGCTCAAGCAACGCGAACTCCAACGCGAACTCCCTCAAGTTATCGGTTCGCTCTCGCTCGATGCACTTTCGACTCTCATCGATGTCCTCTCCACAGCCAGCGAGCCCTATGTACACGACTTCCAAGCCATCTGTCGGCAGATTTTGGCCAATTACTATACCGCGGGCATCATTGCCTCTAAACAACCGATCCTCCTAAGTCCTTCGACCCAAGTCCGCCTCGGAGACCGGGAACAACATATAGAAACACTCTATAGCGAAGAAAAGCTCAAACAAGGCGAATTGATCTCGCGCATCCAAACTTATCATACGATCGCCGACCGCGACGCTGTCCAAGCTGTACACGAACTCCTAAGCCTCTTTGTAGTCCCCAACCTGACCATTGACGAGCCGGAAACCTCCCGCCTCAGAAACGCGGCGCGGCGCGGCGTGGCCAGCATCAAGCGGATTTATGCCCAAGACGACCTCATTGTCGACAAGCACGCCACCGTCACAGAAGAGCACGTCGACGCACTCGACGCACTGGCCGCCCAAATTGCCCAAGAACAAGCCCAGCATCCGATCAAGCGCCTGATCCAACTGGCTGCGGCCGCGACAATTTCCGGGCTTTTGATCTTCGTCTTCGGCTACTTCCTCGCCACGCACGAACGCGCTGTTTTTGACCAGCCCGGCCAGCTCGTCCTATTAGCCATCTTGACCGTTGCCATAGCCGCCGCGGCCTCCTATATCAAAACGCATGACCTTTCCCCCTACTGGGTGCCAATTCCCCTCGCCGCTATGCTAGCGACGATCCTATTGACGCCACAAATTGGCTTGGTACTCTCGTTTGTACTCGCGCTCTTTGTCGGCAACCTCTTTGCCAACTTCTACGTGGCCATAACCTGTGCCCTAACAGCGGCTATAGCCGTCTATGCGGTGCGGCACGTGCGCCACCGCAATCAGTTCTATCGCCCCATGATCTTCCTGCCGATCTCTTACGCGTTGCTCATCGCGGCAGCGGACCTGTTGCGCTTCTTCCCGGTCGAACAAATATACGCTCACATCCTACCCGGCATCGTCATCGGCGCAGCTGCCCCCATTCTCACTATCGGCCTGTTACCGATCTTTGAAAGCCTTTTTCATATTACCACGGACATCACCCTGCTGGAGTTGTCAGACCCGAATCGGACCTTGCTCCGCCAATTGGCCATCCGGGCACCGGGGACCTATACCCACAGCCTGATTATGGCCAACCTCTCCGAGAGCGCCGCCGAGTCCATCACCGCTAACCCTCTTTTGGCCCGCGTCGGCTGCTATTACCACGATATCGGCAAGGTGAGCAAGCCTGAGTACTTCAGCGAAAATCAGGGATTGCAAGGCGGACGCAATCCCCACGATCATCTGATGCCCTACCTAAGTATGCTCATTATCGCCTCGCATGTCCGCGAAGGGCTCGAATTGGCCGAGGAACACGGCCTCCCCCAATCCATCTGCGACCTAATCTCCCAGCACCACGGTACCACCGTCATCGAGTACTTTTACGAGCGTGCCGTAGAATTGGGTGACCGGAGCGTGCGCGAGGAAGATTTCAGGTACAACGGTCCCAAGCCCCAGACTAAAGAAGCCGGCATCTTGATGTTGGCCGACTCGGTCGAAGCGGCAGCCCGCACCCTCGCCGAGCGCACGCCCAGCCGGATGCGCCAGTTAGTACACAAAATTATCCAGCAGAAATTCACCGCTGGCGAACTCGACGAGTGTGCTCTGACCCTACGGGATTTGCTCAAAATAGAGGACAGCTTCATTCGCGTGCTGATGGGCGTCCTACACAGCCGGATGGAATATCCTTGGCAGAAGGCCAATCGCAAATGGAGTACCGTATAGATAGGCCCCTTCACATAGTCCAAGACGCGGGCCTCGCCCCTCTGCATACAGAAGCGTTCGCAGCCCTGCACCAGATCGCTGCGCAGGTCGCCTGCGTCCACGCGCTTCCAGACGCGGTACAGCTAGTCCTCATCGACGACGACTACATGAGCGACCTCAATACCACCTATCGCAGCAAGGAGGGCACGACGGATGTCTTGTCTTTCGACTTAGGTACCATACCTGGTCAGGACAGCAGCGGCGAAGTATACATTTCTCTACCCCAAGCGCAGCGGCAAGCCGCCGCGCTCTGCGTCCCTCCCTTAGTGGAGCTAGCCCGACTGTTGGTACATGGCCTACTTCACCTAGCGGGCTGGGTACACGACACGCCCGAACAACTAGCTGCGATGGAACGCGAAACAGACCGCTTCCTTACTACAGCCTCCCCCTCCCTCTAAGCAGCCCTGGCCGGCCGCCTTACCGAAAGGAGCCTTTTTGGAACCCCCACAAGTTGTTGACTTATCCTCCGTTGCGGTTGACTTATCCTCCGTTGCGTACGCCGCGCTAGGCGGTGCAATCAGCCTCGTCTGGCTCTTTTTGGTAGCTAGCTACGAGACTACCTTCGCCATTCTCTCCAAATCCGTGCTGGAGAAAATGGCTGAAAGTGGCGTATCGCATACGCGCGCCATGCTCCGCATCTACGAGCCGCGTCTGCGTCTGCGTCTGATGACTCGCCTCGGCGAGGCCATCGGCGTCACTGTACTCGCCCTCTTCCTATTCTTTCTCGTGGAGACCCTCCTATTACCGTACGCCCTTTCGAGCTATATCTCTGTAGCAGTAGCCTTATTCGGGGCGCTAGGGCTTTTCATGATCGTGGCTACGCCCCGCCGCATTCGCTTTGACGAGGAGGGCGACGAAGCGCGCATACCTGTCGTCGCCTTGGCCTATGCGCCGGTACACGCGCTGCTCTTGCCTTTGACCAACCTCCTCGAACTCCTCAGCAGTTTTGACTACAGCGACGAGGATTTTCGCGCTGAAAAGGAAGAGGAACTGCGCAGCATCGTCGAGGCAGAAGGCGAGTCTGGCGTACTAGAGGAAAGCGAGCGCGAGATGATCGAGAGCGTCTTTGGCTTCCACGACCGCATCGTCCGCGAAGTCATGGTCCCTCGCGTCGACATGGTCGCCATCGATCAATCGGCTTCTCTGCAAGATTTGCTCGATCTCATTAGAGACAAGGGCCACTCGCGCCTACCCATCTACCGAGAAAGTCTTGACCACATCCAAGGGCTAGTATACGCCAAAGATCTGCTGCAGATATTGGTGTCCTGGCCCGAAGTCGATCTGGCGACTCCTATAGACCAACTACTGACCAGTCAACAAAAAGGCGACTTGCGTTTTACCCACGAGCCCTATTACATCCCTGAGACCAAGAAAATCGACGTCCTGCTCAACGACCTGAGAGCCAACAGGATTCGCCTCGCCATCGTCCTCGACGAATACGGCGGCACGGCTGGCTTAGTTACCACCGAGGATCTCGTCGAGGAAATCGTCGGGGAGATCCAAGATGAGTACGACGAAGAAGAGGAGTTGCACCACTGGCAGGTCCCCGGTGAAGTGCTTATCGCCAATGCTCGCATCGACATAGACGATCTCAATGAGTTGCTTTCCACCGATCTGCCGAGGTCGGGCTTTGAAACTCTCGGAGGGTTTATCTATGACCACTTGGGGAGCATCCCCGCGGAGGGTTTAGTTTTTACGGTCAATCATCTAGAACTCGACATCCTCAAGGTAGAGGGCCAGCGCATCTCTCAAGTCAAACTCCGACGCTTGACGCCCG
>JAPOYQ010000784.1:5474-13545 GCA_026706505.1 Gemmatimonadota bacterium | reverse complement strand
TAACTAGTAATCCCCACACCCACCTCTTCCCAAGGAGTCGCTCTTATGAAGCGTCTACTTTTTAGTGCGTTGTCCATCTTCCTCGTCGGCGCACCGGTGGTGGCTGATGACGAAGCGGATGAAGCGGACATCTATGAAATGGGCGAGATGATCATCACCGGCTCCAAGCTGCCGCAGACGCCGGGGAATGTGACCCAGAAAATCTCTATTATCACCGCCGATGAGCTGGGCTCCCTAGTCCTTGGCAACGGCAATCTAGCGGAGATGCTCTCGTACAGCCCGGGAAACTTCGCCAACGTCCTCTCCCGCAACGACGCCAACTGGGGGTCGTCTGGCGGCTTGGCGCACACCTACAAGGGGTACATGCTCGACGGCCTGCCGATTGACGCCTTCGTCGATCTCCAGAGCCTCGATTCGTGGGCCTTCCAACGGGTCGAAGACCAGCGCGGCTCGGCCTCGGTCCTCTACCCAACCTATCTGGCCATGGACTTCGCTGGCAACCAATCGCCATTGGCCGGGACGGCCAACTTTATCCTCAAGGAGCGCGTCGGGAGCACCCGCACCAGTGCCTCGGCTTATTACGGATCCTACAACACCCTCGGCGGCCGCTTCTTCCACCAGCGCGCCGCCGGCAACTTGCACCTCTTCTTCGGGGGGCACCACGAGGACTCGGACTACACCGACTACGGCACCGAAGGCTCGTGGCTACAGATGGATGACGACCCCGAGTACGAGAAAACCAAGATGTACATGCGGGGCACTTACTTTCTCGACGACCACGGCCAGCGGGCCTCCATCTACGCCCACCGCACTTGGCACACCGGCGACGCCGGCCGCATCAACCGGGACTTCGGCCACACCTACACCACCCTCAACGCAGGGTACGTGCACCCGGTTTCCGACAAGATCACCGCCAACGCCAAGGTCGGGTACCGCGACTACGTGCGGCGCTGGGAGGAGGACGGCATCTGGGAAGATCCCAAGAGCCGCGAGCTGCGCTCCGAGGACGGGGTAGACCAGTCGGTGATTCCGGCGGATGTCTCCCTCACCGTCCTGACCAGGGAGGCGGACGTGCTCACCGTGGGCGCCGACTACCAGCTCTCCTCGTACGCCACGCAGCGTGAGACCGGCGAGGTGAGCCCCGGAAACGACGCCACCGCAACCGCTTTCGGGCTCTACGCCCAGGAGGAGTTCCGCCTGGACAACCTCACCCTGCGGGCAGGGGCGCGCTTCACCAGCATCGCCCACGACATCGAGCTGTTGCAGGGAATGACGCCGAACGAGACCAGCAACTCCTGGGGCAAGCTTCTCTACAGCGCCGGGGCGCGCTACAACCAGAGCGACAACCTCGGCCTGTACGCCAACATGGGGACCAGCTTCAAGGCCCCCTCCCTCAAGTCGGTTGGAGGCACCGTTCCTCCGGACGGCAAGGGCGGCCACCTGCCCAACCCCGACATCAAGCCGGAGTCGGGAACCAGCATCGACCTGGGCGTGAACTACAGCCCGATGGAGGATCTGCAGGTCGGCGTGCGCGGGTTCAACATCGCCCTCACCGACCAGATCGTGCAGCGGGTGGTGCCTGTGGCGGAGGATGATCCGGCGCAGTCGCAGGACATCAACGCCGGCCAGACCACTACCAACGGCGCCGAGTTGGAGGTCGCCCACCGCCTCAGCGACATGGTGGAGTGGTTCGCCAACTACACCTACACCAACGCCGAGGTCACCGAGAACACGGAGGAACCAGAGAAGGAAGGCGCCAAGATCAACTTCGTCCCCGACAGCGCCATCGGCCTCGGGGTCCACCTGACCCTGGCCGAGGGCCTGCGGGCGACGATCACCGCCCAGCAGTACAGCGGCATCTACCAGGACATCAGCACCACAGCCGAGCCCCTTGATGGGTACCTTTTGGTTAACGCCCGCATCCAGTACGGCGTCAGCACTCAGGACGGGTACGACCTGACGCTCTTCCTCGAGCCCTACAACCTCACCAACCAGACCTTCGAGATGCCTTGGGGCTTCCAGGATCCCGGCTTCTCGGCCAACGGCGGCCTGATGGTCAGCTTCTAAAGGTTCATGTCCGCCGAAGTCATCCGCCCCGCGGCGCCCTCCCCACCGGGAGCGGCCGCCGCGGGGCGTTTGCTTTTGCTCTGCCTCCTCCTCGCGGGTGCCCCCGCGGCGGCCGAACCGGTGGCGGCCACCGATTTCCGCGGCAAGCGCATCGAGCTGGACAAGCCGGCGGAGCGCATCATCTGCCTGCTGGAGAGCGCCCTCACCGGCCTCTATATGCTCGGCGCCGAGGACCGCCTCGTGGGCATCTCCACCAACGTCTACCAGGGCAGCGTCTTCCCCTACTACGCGGCCATGGACGAGCGCATCCGCGACCGCACCCTGGCGACGCCGGGCAACTGGGACTTCGTCAACATCGAGAGCATGGTCGCCCTGCAGCCCGACCTCGTCATCGTCTGGTCGGGGCAGGAGGAGTCGATCGAGGCCCTGGAGGAGAAGGGGATCCCCGTCTTCGGCGTCTTCATCGAGCGCTTCGAGGACATCCACCGGGAGATCACCGCCCTCGGCGAGCTCACAGGCACCGGCGAGCGCGCCGCCGAGCTGCTCTCCATCGCCGAGGAGGAGCTGGAGACGGTGCGGCGCAAGATCGCCCCGGCCGAGGGGGAAGAGGCGCCCGCCCAGCCGCGGGTCTATTTCATGTGGGCCTCGGGGCCGCTGCAGACGGCCGGCCGCAACAGCACCGTTCAGGAGCTGATCGACCTGGCGGGGGGCACCAACGTGGCCTCCGACAGCCCCCTGGAGGCCCTGCTGGTGAACCTCGAGAACGTCCTCGTCTGGAACCCCGAGCTGATCGTCATGTGGTGCAACGACCGCCTCGGACCGGCCGACGTGGGGCAGATGGCCGGCTGGCGCAGCCTCTCCGCCGTGCGCGAGGGGCGGGTCCACGAGTTGCCCGATCCCTTCTCGTGCGACTTCTGGACCCTCAAGTACATCTTCACCGTCGATCTCGTCGCCCGCTGGTGCCATCCAGACCGCTTTTCCGCAACAGACCTAGAAGAACTGCGGGCCGACCTGCTGAACAAGCTATACGGGGGACGGCTCGGGGAGCTGCCGTCTCTTTCATACGGGACAGGAGACGGCCCGTGAATAGCGCGTTCCGCCGCCGCCTTATTTACGCCCTGCCGCTGCCGGTCCTCTTCGGCTCCCTGCTGCTCGGCCCTTCGGCCAGCGCCGAGGCGTGGGAGATTCTCGTCTGGCTCTACGGCTTGCTCTTCCGCGAGGCCGCCGGGGGCGAAGAGTCGCTGGTGGGGACAATCGTGTGGGAGGTGCGCCTGCCGCGCATTCTCCTCACCTTTTTAGTGGGAGGTGCCTTGGCTGCGGCCGGCAATGCTTTACAGGCGCTGTTTCGCAATCCCCTCGTGGCTCCCTACATCCTCGGGCTTTCCTCTGGTGCTGCCTTTGGCGCAGCTATAGCCCTAGTTCTGCCGTTCCTACCACTCCAGCCAACGGCCTTCGGCTTTGGTCTGTTCGCCGTGGGCTTGGCTTACTTCCTAGCCCGCACTCGCAAGACTGTATCGGTCGTCTCTCTCATTCTCTCGGGAGTAATCGTCACCGGGATTTTCACGGCCCTGCTGACCATCGTCCAGTTCCTCACCGATCCCTACAAACTGCAAACCATCGTCCACTGGACCATGGGCAACCTGCATAATTCGAGTTGGGCCAAGCTGAACTCCGCCGCTCCGGGGATAGGCATCGGCGTGATCTGGCTCTTCCTCTTTCGCTGGCGCATGAACGTGCTGGCTCAAGGCGACGAAGAAGCGCGCGCGGTCGGCCTAAACCCAGAGCGGGAGCGGGTGCTGATTCTCATTCCGGCAACTTTGGCCGCCTCGGCGGCGATTGCCGTGGCCGGTGTCATCGGCATGATTGGCCTCGCCGTGCCGCACATGGTGCGCATGATGCTGGGGCCGGACAACCGCCACACCCTGCCGGCCTCCTTTGCCTTTGGCGGGGCCTTTTTGCTGCTGGTCGATACCTGCTCGCGCACGTTGGCCTCCTTTGAAATTCCGGTCGGGGTCTTCACTACCCTGCTCGGCGGGCCGTTCTTCATCTTCCTCCTCAAAAAGGCGCAGATCGGATGGGAGACTTAGCACCGGCCATCCAAGTAGAGAATCTCTCCTTTGCCTACGAAGATAGGCCGATCCTCAACGACATCTCGCTGGAAATCCCGGCGGGGCAATTCACCGTCCTGCTCGGCAAGAACGGCAGCGGCAAATCGACACTCATGCGCATTCTCTGCGGTTTCCTCGACTTTGAACGCGGCAAAGTGCATATCATGGGGGAGGAGATCCGCTCCTTTTCGTCCCGGCGGCGGGCTCGCGTCCTCGGCTACCTGCCCCAGCACCACCGGCCGGTTTTCCCCTTTTCCGTGCAGGACGTAGTCCTAACTGGCCGCGCCAGCTACGTCACCTATGTCCCCAAGCAGGAAGACCTAGAGATCAGCATCGCAGCGCTGGAACGGGTCGGCATTATCCACCTGAAGGAGCGTCCCTTTACCGAATTGTCGGGGGGAGAGCAACAACTCGTCCGCATCGCCCAAGTTCTGGCCCAGCAACCTCGTCTCATCCTCCTCGACGAGCCGAGTTCGCATCTCGACTTTCTCAACCAAGCGCACCTGCTGCGCCTAATCCGTGAGTTGGTCGATGCCGATCTCACAGTCCTCGCCGTCCTGCACGACCCCAACAGCGCCTTCCTGTATGGGGATCACTTCATTTTCCTCAAGGATGGTGCAGTGGAGCGGCTGTCAGCGGCCGAGCGGCCGTGGGACCGCGACTTTCTGGAGCGGATCTACGACACTAAAATGGATTCAATCCCCTACGGCGACCGCGCCTTCGTGGTGACGAAGGGGTGAGCAGTTCAGCCGCTGTGCAGAACTATATCGCGGTCGTCGCCGCGCAGAGGCAACTCGACCCAAGCACCGCCAGCGCGGTGGGAGGCGTGAAAGGCAATAATCGCCTCTAGCGTGCGCACAGCTTCCCTCGCGTCGTAGGAGAAGGGGCCTTCCCCGTCGAGCCAATTGACAATCTCGGCAACGGCGCGGTCCATGCCGCTGTCGGGAGAGTCGTCGGGCAGGAACTCGCGGTCGTCGCCGCGCACGATCTCAATGTCGCGGTTGCGGCAGATGGCGTAGCCCTCAGTGCCGTGGAAGCGGTGGCGCGGTGGCGCAGTGCCGTAGTCAGCAGCGTCAACCATGCAGATCAAATCGCCCTGCGGCGCGCCGTCGGCCGCGGGCAAATCGCGTCCGAGGCGCAGCAGGCCCCAACCACCGGGATCGGTAAAGGCGGTGCCTCGGCAGTCGGGTTTCCCCGACAGGTCGAGGGTGCCGGAGACCGCGGTCACCGGCAGGCCGGTGACCATCTGCACGGCGTCAATCATGTGCGTGCCAACGTTGCCGAGGCGGCCAGAAGTCCACTGGAGCGAGGCCGAGGTCAACGTGCCGAGCGCACCAGCGGCGATGCGGTCGCGCAGCCCCCGATAGCCGGGATGAAAGCGCAGGTTGTGGTTGATGACGAGCACAGCATCGGCCTCGTTGCAGGCAGACAACATGCCCTCGGCCTCGGCGACCGTCGCCGCAATGGGCTTTTCGCAGTAGATGGCGCGGGCACCAGCTTCTACTGCCGCTTGAGTGATCTCGGCGTGAACGGGGGTGTACGTGGCGATCGAGACGATGTCGAGGGGCGCGGCTGCGCGGAACATCTCGCGCCAGTCGGCGAACGCGGGCACGCTGTAGCGCGCGTGGAAGCGCTCGCGCCGCCCATCGTCGCGGCTGCTACCGGCCACTAGATCGACTCGGTCGTGGTTGCGCAACGCCTCCACGTGCGTGCCGTCGAGATCCTCGACGAGCTGGCCAAGGGCGTCGCCCGAGACTTGGTCCGCACCTCCGATAAAGCCCAATCCTACGATCGCTGCACGGTATCTCGTTTCTCCTGCCATAGTATTCCTCCTTAGACGTTGCTCCAAATTATCAGGCCCCGAGGCCGAGTACACGTGGAATTCCTAATTCCTAATTCTCAAGCCGAGCACGCGCGCGCACGTACCTCCCATGATCGCCGCCACATCCTCGGCAGAGAGGAACCCGCAGTAGTCCTCAATCCAGCGGCGCGACTGGCGATAGGTGCAAAACCTGTTCTGGAAGGGCATGTCCGTACCCCACAGCAGCCGCTCGGCACCAATGCGCTCGACCATCTGCTCAAGCGTCGGCCACAGTTCGCGGTACGGATAGTCGAACAAGTCGCCGAGGCGCACCGGGAAGCAGACCTCCAAGCTCAGGTTCGGATTGGCAAAGGGAGCCCATATCTCGTCGGGCAGATCGATTCGGCTCGGGGAGGAGGCGGGATCGTCGTCGAGGAAAAGACGCCACGGGAAGCCATGCGTGAGGCTGCATAGCACATCCGGGTAGCGCTCCATCCAGCGCGCCAAGATGTCGAGCTCGGCCAAGTAGCCGCGCCGCCGGCTCTCCACGGTCTGCAATACCGACGCTTCGCCCGGCCCGGTGCCGAGCGTAAAAAACACGGGCACGCCGAGCGCGGCCACCGCCTCCCAAAACGGACGCAAGTGTTCCCCATCCCACGGGTCGGAGCGATAGTAATAGGCATGGGGCGGGTTGAACTTGATGGCGTGCAGGCCGTGCTGCTCAACGGCAGCGACGGTTTCGGCGATGACGGCATCGAGTTCGCCGGCCAGACGCCACTCATCGACGGGAGCCATCGAATAAATGCGCTCTGGATCGACGGCGACCGACTCCGCCTGGAACGCGGGATCGCGGCCCAACATAGCATCGACGTGCAACAGGACCTTGTCGACGCCGGCGTAGTCCATCTCGGCCAGCAGATTGTGGGGCGTGTACTCCAAGTGGGGCAAATCGGGCGGATAGAACTGCTTGGTGAAGTCCTCGCCGTCAATCGTCCACACCACCCGACCCTTGTCGTGGTCAACGCGGAAGTTGACGTCGGGCAGGTTGTCGAAGTCCATGGCCCCACCGGGAGCTGCCAGCACATCGGAAGAAGCCGGTGCGCGGTCGCGGATACGCCAAGCAGGCTGGTGGTGAGAGGCCTGACCGCCCTGGACCCAGCGCAAGTGGTCGGCGGCGGTGGGATGCCCGGCGGGAGAGTCGGCGGGGGGAAAGCAGTAGGCGTGAGAGTCAATGATCATGGGAAGCACCTTGGCAGTCGCGGTCGGAGGTCACGAAAGCTCTCGCGCGAATTCGTAGGTCCAGTCGACGACCTGGAAACCGTAGTTGGTATAGAACAAGAAGGCGCGGTCGTTGTCAAAAGCGGTGCTGATGGCCCCGTGGCGATAGCCGCGCTCGCGCGCCAAGTACAGGGCGTGGGCCAGCAGGAAGCGTCCGAGGCCGCGACCTTGGTGCTCCTCTTCCACGCCGAGCCACTCGCAAAACGCGAAGTCGTGGGCCTCGTCGGCAGCGGAGGATTCAGCACCGCTGACCAGCTCGCACTCGCCGATGCCGTCGCCGTCCTGCATAGCTCGGACCCGCAATCCCGGTCGAGGGCCAGCCCCCGGGCAATCCTCGACGCAAAGCTCGTAGTCGAGTCCACTAGCATCGCTAGCCAACTCCGGCTGCATGTCTAGCCAGTCGAGAAACACCTCGCCGCCAGTCTTGGCGTAGCCGCGGAAGCGCACCAAGGCCTGCACGTGATCGAGGTAATCGGACAAGTAAGCGTGGGGGAAGGCGTAAAACGGATAACGCCACGGTTGTGGCATGACGACGCTGCGCCGCAGATCCCGTTCGCGCATCCAAGATTCGGCCGCTGCCAGCAGCGCATCGCCCACAGCGCGCTCGCCGCGACGGTAGGCTAAGAAGCGGATCACGCCGATCTCATCCTTCTGCCACTTGTTCGTCGCCTGGCGGCCGACGTGGACGAATCCGTCGCCACCTGAGCCTGCCACGAGGACGGCCTGCTCGAGCAGCCGCGTCTCCTCGCGCTCGATTTCACCTGCCTGCAGCGTTTCATCGAGAGAGGATGGTGCCACCGGCCAGCAATGAGGGACG
>JAPOYQ010000784.1:899-5464 GCA_026706505.1 Gemmatimonadota bacterium | reverse complement strand
CGCGCCCGACGAGCAATGCGTTGTAGAGATTGTGGATGGCGGACAGATCGTCCGGCAGGTAAGGTCGAACCGCAATTGTCATAGTCGGCGAGAAAGGAAGGCAAGCCCAGTATTAGCTCGCGTGAAACGCACGGGCGTCAACGCGAAAACGGCTTTGAGAAAGCTATGGAACACTTATCCTGTGAGTACGGGATACAAGGAAGAGTATATCTCTTGGAGAATGATGTCAACGAAAGGGATCTAGCCCGCCGAATTCAAGGATCGAGCGCAGCTTGACCCACCGTCAGAGACGCTGTTTATTCGGTCCTATCCACTATCGCCTCCAACCTTGCGCAACCACGGCTGCCATAACTCCGAGTGCATTTGTGCAGAGTGCTGAAGGAGTGACCTCTGGCCGCTACCGTGGAGAAAAACCATGTCCATAGAACGAGTAATGCAGCGAATACTGCTAGCACTAGTAGCGATGGCGATTGCAGCTTCAGCTTGGGGAGATGAGATCGGCGAAGCGGGGCGGTTATCCGTCGGGACAGTAGCTGCTGAAGATGGGGAAACAGACGCCCTCACCGATATGCTGCGCTCTGAAGAGCTGAGCTTAGGTCTGATCGTGGGGGCGTTGGCGCTAGCCCTTTTCCTCGGCGCGGCACACGGCCTAGAGCCAGGGCACGGCAAAACCATCGTCGCCGCCTATCTCGTCGGCGCGCGCGGTACTGTGGGCAATGCCCTTTTTCTCGGAGGTGTGGTCGCCCTCACGCATACCTCTAGCGTCATTTTGCTAGGTCTAGTAGCGCTCTTTGCCTCCCAGTACATCCTTCCAGAACAGATCTTCCCTTGGCTCGGCACGGCTTCAGGTTTCCTGATCATGGGGCTAGGCACATGGCTTTTGGTCAATCATCTCAGAGGCCGCAGCCCTGGCCACAGCCACGCCCATAGGGAGCATCTCCACGAACACAACCACGAAGAAGAGCATCTCCACGAGCACGTCCACAGCCACGCCCATGGAGAGTATCTCCACGAACACACCCATGAAGAAGAGTATCTCCACGAGCACGTCCACAGCCACGCCCATGGAGAGCATCTCCACGAACACAGTCACGAAGAAGAGTATCTCCACGAGCACGTCCACAGCCACGCCCATGGAGAACATCATCACGTACCCAGCCACAGCCACGAAGAGGAACATCACCACGGACATGGCCATAGCCATGAAGAAGAGCACCACGGTCACCCTCATGGGGAACATCATCACGGCCACAGCCATAGCCATGAAATACCGAACAAAGTGACCCTCGGCAGTTTACTAACGCTGGGGATTTCCGGCGGTATCGTCCCTTGTACAGGGGCCTTGGTGATCTTGTTGCTAGCAGTGGCCTTGCATCGCATTGCCTTTGGCTTGCTGCTTCTGGTGACTTTCAGCGTCGGGCTAGCCGCAGTCCTCATCGCCATCGGCGTACTCATCGTCAAGGCACGCCCGCTCGTGGAGCGCTTTTCGGGCGACGGCCGTTGGATTCAGCGGCTGCCTATTGCGAGTGCCGTGGTCATCATCGTCGTTGGCTTGGGGATTGCGCTCAATTCGCTGGGGATTGTCGATTAGCAAACGGCGAGAGAGGGGCTATCGGAGCAGCAGTTCATCCGCTTCCTCGCGGCTCGATGCCCGAGAAAATTGGCGCAGAACGTCGCGGCGATCTTGCTCGGACAACTTCTGTAGCTCCTCCCGGAACAACTCGACCGCATCCAAGCGACTACTATCATACGAGAACGCCCTGAGCAACCGCGACGCACTTTGCTTTGTGAACCCGTCTTTGAAGTGCGGCGCGACAACCCTCAGCATCTCGTTCCGGCCACTATCGAAGCTGCCGACTTGGGCATAGGATACGAGATCGTCGGCACTCACCGCCGGGAAGTTCGATTCGAGCGCGACACCGACTTTGAGCATCGCCAGCCGACCCGAATCGTACGAGTTCGTCCGCACCAATGCGAGCATCTCATCCGCGTTGTGCAGGTCTAGCTTCGGCAGCAACGCCTTGAGCATCGCCAGCCGACCCGAATCGTACGAGTTCGTCTCCACCAACGCCAACGCCAACGACCCAGCTATGCGATCCAGCTTCGGCAGCAATGCCTTGAGAATGGCCTCCCGACCCGAATCGTACGAGTTTGTCTGCACCAACGCCACCGCCAATGATCCATCTATGCGGTCCATCACGGCGACGCCTTCCTCGACTACATCAGTCCTGCCGCTGTCAAAGCTCTGCAAGCGCACGTGCCGCAGGAGAGTCTCGGCGTCCAAATCGTCGAGTGATTGGTAAAAGGCACCGATTAGTGCCGTGCGGCCTGAATCGAAACTCATCGACTCGATTGCAATATCGGCGCGCTCGCCCTTTAGGCGGCCGCGGGGAATCAGAACCTCGACGCAGAGTTCCGTGCGAGTACCGTCCCAAGGGATCTCTTGGAGAATTGCCGCTAGGTCGCTCGTGGACCCGGAGTCAGATCGCTCTAGCAGGACGTCACTCAGCGCGACGATGGTCTCCGGCGTCTGTGCAACGGCTATGAGGCGGCCAAAGCTCTGGGGGCCGACATCACTCAGTTTCTCTGCCCCGGCGAGGAGAAGATCGTCAATGACGTGCGAGAATTCGCCTTTTCCTCGGCTATATACGATCTCCCGGCCGTCGATCACTGCCTTGATAATCGACTTTATCGACTTTATCGCGCCATCCGTTAGCCGGGGCGGAATGGCGACCGCTTCGGTCAGCAGCACGAGATGCTCACTGTCTATGGCTTCTACATCGTCGAGTGCCTTCAGCAGCGCATCGTGGTGTGCGTCCGTCTCTGGAAGTTGCACCGTATCGAGCAACTTCCGCGTTTCCTCAATGTCAGCGGTCGTAATGAGCATCGCCGGGTCGGGGAAAGCCTCGGCGAAATCCGGTCCGGTCCTTGCACCCGCGATCCCGACGCCGTAGCTGAGAAGGAGAAAGGTAAGAGAGATGAGAAGAGGAGAGGAAGGGCGCATGTCGATACCTCTGATTTTGGAGCAACTTCGCGTTTCAATTGGGACGAGATCATGCAAATAAGCCAATCGCCATACGCTCCTGATCATCTCGGAAAGCGACTGTAGATGATGAACGATTCGCTCCGTTGTCGTCATAGGAAGTGAGACTTCTTCGTACAATCTGCCGCCGCTCAAGGCAACTGCGTGCTGCCCATCAGATAGCGGTCCACCTCGCGGGCGGCCCCCCGACCCTCATTGATCGCCCACACGACCAAGCTCTGGCCGCGCCGCATGTCGCCAGCGGCGAAAACGCCTTCGACGCTAGTGGCGTATTTCTCGTACTCAGCGCGGGCGTTGGAGCGCTCATCGCGCTCGATGCCTAGCTGGTCAATCATCGCGTCCTCTGGCCCCCGAAACCCCATTGCCAACAGCACCAAATCGGCTGGCCAGACCTTTTCGGTGCCTTCGATCGGCACGGGCGTGAAGCGACCGTTTTCATCCTTGTCCCACTCGATATTGACCGTGTGTAACTCCTTGACATGGCCCTCGTCGTCGCCGACGAACCGCTGGGTCATAATCAGATACGTGCGCGGATCGTCGCCGAAGCGAGCTTTGGCCTCCTCTTGGCCATAGTCGAGCTTATAGACGTTGGGCCACTGCGGCCAAGGATTGTTGGGCGCGCGCTCGTCCGGCGGCCGCGGCATGATCTCGAATTGCGAGAGCGTCTTGCATTGGTGGCGCATCGACGTGCCGACGCAGTCGGTGCCGGTGTCGCCGCCGCCGATGACGATCACGTGCTTGTCCTTGGCCGAGATGTAGTTGCCGTCCGCGTGATTGGAGTCAAGCAGGCTCTTGGTATTGGCGTGCAAAAAGTTCATCGCAAAGTAGATGCCCTGTAGATCCCGCCCCTCAATCGGCAGATCGTTGGGCTTGGTGGCCCCGCCGCAGAGCACCAGCGCGTCGTTTTCCTCCACTAGCTGCGTGGCCGACAGATCCACGCCGATCTCGGTGCGGGTGACGAACTTGACGCCCTCGGCTTCCATGAGGTCAATCCGGCGCTGCACCACCTTTTTCTTGTCGAGCTTCATGTTGGGTATCCCGTACATCAGCAGACCGCCGATGCGGTCGGCCCGCTCGTACACAGTCACCCAGTGGCCGGCGCGATTGAGCTGGGCAGCACAGGCCAAACCCGCGGGACCTGAGCCGACGACAGCGACCTTCTTGCCGGTGCGCTTGTCGGGCGGCTCGGGCACAACCCAGCCCATCTCAAAGCCCTTATCGACAATGGCGCACTCGACGCTCTTGATCGTCACTGGCGGGGCGTTGATTCCCACCACGCAGGCCCCCTCGCAGGGTGCCGGGCAGACCCGGCCAGTAAACTCCGGGAAGTTGTTGGTCTTGTGCAGCCGCTCCAGCGCCTCCTGCCACAACCCGCGATAGACCAAGTCGTTCCATTCGGGGATCAGGTTGTTGATCGGACAGCCTGATCCTTTGTCACCCTGGCTGACGATGTCACCTAAATGGCAAAAGGGGATGCCGCAGTCCATGCAGCGCGCGCCCTGATCGCGCAGGCGCTCGTCGG
>JAPOYQ010000784.1:0-889 GCA_026706505.1 Gemmatimonadota bacterium | reverse complement strand
CCGACGAGCGCCTGCGCGATCAGGGCGCGCGCTGCATGGACTGCGGCCCTGATCGCGCAGGCGCTCGTCGGGAAAATGCTCGTGGAACTCGTCCCAGTCCGCGACGCGCTCTAACGGATCGCGGTCTTGCGGCAACTCGCGTGCAAATTCGATGAATCCAGTGGGTTTACCCATTGATTTTTTCCTGTTTAGGACGCTTCGGCCATGGCCTCGCGGAAGGCGACCAGCGCGGCCTCGTCGCCGGTCAGCCCGCGCTCCTCGACGCGCTTGAAGGCATTGAGCATCTTGCGGTAATCGCGTGGCATGACCTTGACAAACTTGGGCAGTACCGCGTCCCATTGGTCCAAGACCCGCTGGCCCAATGCGCTGTTTGTGTGCTGCACATGGCGCTCGACCATGGTCCGCAGCTCGGCTATATCCTCGGCATCCTCTACCGGCCCCATATCGGCCATCTCGTCGTTAAAACGGATCGCAAAGTCGCCCTCTTCGTCGAGCACATAGGCAATGCCGCCCGACATGCCAGCGCCGAAATTGCGCCCCGTGCGGCCCAACACCACGACTCGCCCGCCGGTCATGTACTCGCAGCCGTGGTCGCCGACGCCCTCTACTACGGCGTGGACTCCACTGTTGCGCACGCAGAAGCGCTCGCCAGCAATACCGTGGATATAGGCTTCGCCGGAGGTAGCGCCATAGAAGGCGACGTTGCCGCAAATGATGTTCTCCCACGGCACGAAGGTGGAGCCTTTGGGCGGATAGAGCACCAGCTTGGCACCCGAAAGCCCTTTGCCGAAGTAGTCGTTGGCGTCGCCTTCGACTTCCATAGTCAGGCCCTTAGGAGTAAAGGCGGCAAAGCTCTGGCCAGCAGCACCTGTAAACTTGAGGCGGATAG
>JAPOYQ010000840.1:4257-13569 GCA_026706505.1 Gemmatimonadota bacterium | reverse complement strand
CGAGAACGACGACGGGGGATCCAGCCATGGTTGGCGTACCTTCTTTCTAAGCGCAGCCGCAAAATGCAGCGCAGTAGGAGCAAGGTGAGGACATACAGGGAGGGGGAAAGGCTACCGCACTAACGGCGGCGATGCAACACAACAGATTGGGACGCTCGACCCCAAATTACCAGTGCTTACAACGCCGACAAGGGGGAAGTCGGCCCTCCGTAAGCACTTAGTAATAGTTGAGATATGAAGAATAGGAAAGCTGCCAGAGAAAGTCAAGCCCGCCGGAGGGCTAGGGGCTGGCCTTGACTGGGCTAAGGCTTGCGCCTAAGATAAGCGAAATAGCGAGCATTATGGATGCATGCGCATTTGCGGCGTGCTTGTAAAAAGGAGCGGATATATGGCCCGTGGAGTAAACAAAGTAATCTTGATCGGCAATTTGGGCAGCGATCCTGAAGTGCGCTACACGCCAGATGGAGTGCCCGTAGCCAATTTTAACTTGGCCACTTCTGAAAGCTGGAACGACCGCAATACGGGCGAGCGCCAGGAGCGGACCGAATGGCATCGGCTCGTGCTCTGGCGCAAGCTAGCTGAGATCGCCGGACAGTACCTCAAAAAGGGTGCCAAAGTCTATGTCGAGGGCAAGTTGCAGACTCGTTCTTGGGATGATCAGAGTGGCCAGAAACGCTATACGACCGAGATCGTAGTTAACGATATGCAGATGCTCGATTCCCGGGGTGAGGGCGTCGGCGGTGGTAGAGACGCCGGCTACTCCGACCGTCCGGTCGGAGGGCAAAACGTCGGCCCGGCTGCACAGCCCGACGCGTCTCCACCGCCGGGTGGCGACGACGACGATCTGCCGTTCTAGAGCTTGGCAGGCAGCTTCTTCCACTTATGGCTGGCCGAGCGCGTCTTTCCCCTAGTTTTTGGCGACTACGCGGGCAAAGGAGAGATGCAGGCGGCTTTTGCCGCTGGCTCCGTAGGCCCGGACATTGGTTTTTTCCCCGGCGGCCCGGCGGTCTTGTCGCATCGCGTACACTTGGAGCGGTGTGGCGACTTTTTGCGTGCCCTGACCCAAGAGGCCGCCAGCCCTGACGAGCGGGCGTTCGCAGCAGGTTGGGGACTTCACGTCTATACAGATATGGCCGTGCATCCTTGGGTTGAGGCCCGCGTGGCTGCCTTGCTCCGCGAAGGTACCCGTCCGGCTGTACCTGATTTGTGGCACATGCGCTTGGAATGGGGGGTTGATTGCCGCTTGCTGGCCAGCGAGGGGATGAACGGCCTGTGGAGCGCGCGTTTATACTTTCCTCGCCGCGCTGATGGCCGCAGCTTGTTGGGGGAAGTGGGAGAGGCTTTCTACGGTCGAGATGCCGACGAGCGATTGCTGGAGCGAGGAGGTGAGGCCACCGCCCGGTGGCTGCAGCGAATCCCCAAAATTCTCTGGTGGGGAGGGCACATCCGCGTGGCTAGACGCCCCAATCCCCTGTGCACATTAGCGTTTGCCCACCTAGGACGCAAGGTCCTCGGAGATTGGCTCCAGCACTGGGTGCGCTTTAAGGATGGCGCGGCCTTGGCTCGTCCGCTGTTGCCCTCAGATCAAGCTTACGAGGAGGCCCTCAAGCTAGGCGAATCGGCTGTGGAAAGGTTTTGCCAAGGGTTTGATGAGGGCTTCGCTCAGTTGGACAATCCTGATTTATACACGGGCGAAGTACGCGATGGCTAGCATCGAAGTACTCCTAAGTTTTGGCATGGGACTGGCCGCTGTAGGGTTGATTTACGCAGGGGTGCGCCTTTGTCGGTCGCGGGCTTCCCACTCGCCTCTTTTGGCCGAGCTTTTAGCTTCTCGCGTACAGTATGCGTTGGCCGGAGTAGTTTTTGGCTTGCTCGCGCCGTTGAACATGCGGCCCGTTCTTGGCGCAGCAGCCGATCTGGCCACCTCGTTTTTGGTGGGGATTTTCGGATTGGTGGTCGGATGCAGCGTTGAGTTGCGCCTGCTTAAGAACACTAGCCGACTCCTGCTCCTGTTGGAAATCGGCTATTTGGTTTTGTTGGGATTGGGTTTGTGGGTGTTGAGCTATGGTTTTTCTCAGGAAGGCGTGGAGGGGGCCACGTTATGGGGAGTTTGCGGCTTGTGCGCCGCTTGCTGGATGCGCCAAGGCCGCAGGGGGGGGAGCACGAAGAAGAAACCGAGCAGCGGTTGGCTGCCCTCGGCTAGCGCGCTGGCCGGCTTGTTCATAGCAGGCGTGGGATTTATGCAGCTGAGTCCAGAGGGATTCGAGGTGCGTTTGCCGCTGGCTTTCCCGTCGATTGTCGTCGAGGGGATGTGGGCAAAATACGGAGCGTGTCTAGTATTGGGTGCTTTAATCGGCCTGATTGTGGACTTAGCGACCCGTGGCCTCGGTAAAGGATACTTGTACTACGTGATAGCTGCCGGTCTTTTGCTGGGCAGCGGCATGGCCGGTGCGCTGGGCTTGGAGCCCCTGTGGGTAGGTGCTGTGGCTGGAATTTGGCTGGTCAATGCGACGATGCGCCGCTTGGATATTTTGCGCTCCTTAGAGCAGGGCCAAGACATGGTGCGGACGGTGTTGCCTGGGGTCGCAGGGTGGGCACTTGGAGCGGCGCTCATCAAGGGCGGCTTGGAGTTCGCGTTTGGTGCTTGGGTCTTCTTGGCCTTAGTCGCCGTGGTGCCGGGGGTGCGGTTGGCGATGTGGCATGGGATGAGGCAAATGTTCAGCCGCTCTGTGGACCAACGCACCGGCGTAGAGCCGAGACAGCTTTTGGAGCTAGACGACTTGGGGTTGGTCATCGCCCTGAGCTTGGCGGCCTTCTTGCCCGCCGGACAAGGAGCGGCCCTTTTGGTAGCTGTGCTCTTGGGGCAGCGACTGATGCACGTCGTCGCGGTGTGGACAGCGGGCAAACTATCCGCGGCGTAGGTTGTAAAAGGCGGCTCGTTGCGGATAAATAGCTTGTTGGCCGAGGCTTTCCTCAATGCGCAGGAGTTGGTTGTACTTGGCTACGCGGTCGGTGCGCGAGGCCGATCCGGTCTTGATCTGTCCCGCATTGGTCGCCACGGCAATATCGGCAATGGTCGTGTCTTCGGTTTCGCCCGAGCGGTGCGAAATGACGGCTGTGTAGCCCGCTCGCTTGGCCAACTCAATGGCAGCGAGGGTCTCGCTCAGGGTGCCGATTTGGTTGACCTTGACGAGGATGGAGTTGGCGATGCCCTGTTGGATGCCGCGGTTGAGCCGCTCGGTATTGGTCGCGAAAAGATCGTCGCCCACTAGCTGTACGCGATCGCCCAAGGCTTCGGTTAGCCGCGCCCAGCCGTCCCAATCGTTTTCGTCGATGCCGTCTTCGATGGAGACGATGGGGTAGCGGTCGGCTAGTTCAGCGTAGAAAGCGACCATGTCTTCGGCGCTGCGCTCTTGGCCCGAGGACCAGTGCAAGGTGTATTTGCCATCGGCAAACAGTTCGCTAGCCGCCGCATCGAGGGCCAGCAGCACATCCTCGCCCGGTTGGTGACCGCTGCGTTGGATGGCTTCGATAATGATGTCGAGGGCCTCGTCGTTGGAGTCGAGGTCCGGGGCAAAACCGCCCTCGTCGCCGACGGCTGTGTGGCGATTTTTCTCTTTTAGCACGGCTTTTAGGTGGTGAAATATTTCGGCTCCCATCCGCAGCCCTTGGCTAAAAGAGCGCGCCCCGACGGGCATGATCATGAATTCTTGCAGATCGACGTTGTTGTCGGAGTGCGCGCCGCCGTTGAGGATGTTCATCATGGGTACCGGCAGCGTATGGGCCGTGGGGCCGCCGAGGTAGCGATAGAGAGGGAGGCCGCAAAATTGAGCGGCAGCTTTGGCGCAGGCCAGCGATGCGCCGAGTATGGCGTTGGCACCCAAACGGGCCTTGTTGGGGGTGCCATCGAGGTCGATCATCGCTTGGTCGATTTGATTTTGATCGGTCGCGTCTAGGCCCTTGAGCAGTGGCGCGATTTCTCGGCACACATTGTCCACGGCTTTGCGGGTGCCTTTGCCGAGATAGCGGGCCGGATCGTCGTCGCGTAGCTCTACGGCTTCGTGTTCGCCGGTGGAAGCACCCGAAGGAACCGCTGCCCGCCCGAGATGGCCGTCTGCGAGGCGCACGTCGACTTCGACGGTGGGATTGCCGCGCGAATCGAGGATTTCGCGGGCGTGAACATCGGCGATAGTAGGCATGGAATTTCCGGCTTTCAAGCGATGAGTGAAAAAAGACGTAAACGATTAATCAACAAGCCCTTGGGCATGCTGTCAACACAGGTTCTATTGGGCTTGTTGATCCTGTTGGGCACCGTTGCCGCCGGAGCGGATTCGTCGGTTTACGTACCCTTGGAACACTGGGTTTACCGCTTTGTCGAGCGGCTCGAAGCCCAAGGACGAGCCAACGGCATTGCAGACGGCATTAAACCATACAGCCGCAATAAAATAATAGAATTACTTGATGAGATCGATAAAAAGTATCGCCCCGAATTATCGCCGATCGAACTGGGCGAACTGGACTTGTTGCGCGGCGAGTTTGCGCACGAGCGAGCCATGTTTCAATATCGCGCCCACGGAGGAGCAATTTTCGCCGATTTTCTCGCCCGCCAGCAAACCGATCGCTTTAGCGGCCGCGGGCGGTCGGAGGCCGAAGTGGTGTACCGCCATCGAGGTGGGGGCATCGTCCGTGGGCACTTAGGCCGCAGGGTGGGCTTCCGCATGGCTTTTGAACAGGTGAGGGAGCAAGGATCTCGCCATTACGCCTATCGCCACGACCTGTACGAGCGGCGAATTGACCTGCCCCAACTAAAGGGCGAGGCGGCCGATTTTCACGAGGGCACGGCGTACGTCAAGTTCGCGGTGGGGCCGGTAGATGTGCAATTGGGCAAAGATGAGGCCTTGTGGGGGCCGGCCCCAGAGCAAAATTTGGGACTGAGCAACAATGCGCCGTCGTTTAACATGATCCGCTTGCAGTCGCAGCTTGGGGACTTTAAGCTGGTCAGTATCTCTGCTGAACTCCGCCCTTGTCCCAACCGGTCCGATTCGCCCCTTTGCGTGGGAACAGCTGATTCAGCGGCCACGTATGCAGTCAACGGCATGACTAACGTGCGTCTGTTGGAGCGCCAAAAGTACTTGGCGGCCCACCGCTTGGAGGTGGCACTGGCCCCTTGGCTCGACTTGGGTTTTCAGGAGATAGTAGTGTACGGCGACCGAGGGTTGGAGCCTAGCTACGTCAATCCGCTGATGTTCTACTGGGCCGCCCAGAGCCACCTAGGCGACAAGGACAACCTCCTGATGGGCTTGGACTTGGACATCCATCCGGGGCGCGGGCGGCGCTATTATCTGGCGTACGTGGTCGATGACCTGAAGAAGGCCCGCATCTTTTCCGACGATTTTGCCAACAAGTTTTCCCTGCAGGTCGGAATGCTATGGGTCGATCCGCTGGGGTTGGCCGATGCCGAACTGCGGGCCGAATACGTGCGCATCGAACCCTGGCTTTACTCGCATCGGTTTCCCATTAACACCTTTCGCCACTTCGACTCGCCGCTGGGGCACGCCCTCGCGCCCAACAGCGACCAATGGCAATTGAGCCTGACCAAGAGGGTAATTCAAGACCTAGAGTTTGCGGTATATGTTACGCGCAGTCGACACGGCGAGAACGAGTTAGAGGCGGACGGGACCATTCGCAATGTCGGTGGCGATATGCACTATGGTTGGCGGCCAGGGGACGAGCGCGAGACCAAGCAATTTCTCGACGGGCATCGCATGCAACGGACCGAGTTGGGTGCTGGCTTGCACTGGCGGATTTTGTCCGATCTCCAGCTAGAGGTCGAATACGCACAGGAGTGGGGCCAAGGTGTGCCGCTACCCCCGGCTTGGGGCCCGGCCGTGCCACTGGCGTGGCGCTCTGGCTACGGAGATGGCCGCCAGCAGCACCTGCGCGTTGACCTGCGCTTTAACTACTTCTAAGGCCGCCTTTATGGAGCTTATGGATCTGCAAAAGGCGGGCTTACTCCTGAGTGGCGCGGTTTACGTGGGCAGCGTCCTCTGGCTGTGGCGCGGCTTGAGTGGGCGGCGGTCCGGTCCGACCCTAGTCAGTGATCAGCCCTCGGTCAGCACCATCGTCGCCGCGCGCGACGAGGAAGAGACCTTGCCGGAATGCTTGGACGCACTCGCTCGGCAGGACTATCAGGGAGCGTTTGAAGTGATCGTCGTGGATGACCGCTCGCGCGACCGAACTTGGGACATCATAGCCGCAAGGGCGGCGACTTGGTCGGCGCTCAAGGGCGTGCAGGCCTCACCGGTCGGACAGTTTAAATGTCCGAAGAAAAGCGCGCTAGCCGAGGGGATTGCAGCGAGCAGTGGGGAGATATTGCTCTTTACCGATGCGGATTGCCGCCCACCCGCAGATTGGGTTAGTTCGATGGTGGCGCATTTTGCGCCGGAGGTTGGCTTAGTCGCCGGGTACGCGCGGCCCGATCCGGTCTCCGGCGTACTGGCCAAGATTTTGGCCGTGGATAATATCGGGGTTGGGGCGCTGGGAGCGGGCAGCTTTGGCATGGGACACCCGCTGTCGTGTACAGGCCGCAATTTAGGCTACCGCCGCCAAGTGTACGACGAGCTGGACGGTTTTGCGCAAATTGGGCATCTGATCGGGGGCGACGATGTGTACTTCATGCGTTTGCTGAGCGCCCAAGGCAGGTGGGCTATGGCGTTTAACCGCCGGGCTGTCGTCCTCTCGCAGCCGCCGCCGGCTGAGCTCGCGGACGCGATCCAGCAGAAGCTGAGGCACGCGTCCAAAGGGGGCCACTACAAGGGCCGAGCATTTTATTTGGCCGTAGGTGTCTATTTGTTCCACGGCTTTCTCGCTTGGGGGCTGGTACAGATGCTCTGGACCCAAAGCTGGAATAGCTGGGTCGCGGGGATGTGGTTTATGCGCTGGGCCGTTGACTTTTTGCTGCTCAAGCGGATGGCCACGCCCAAGGAGGGTACGCTCCTGCGCTATTTGCCACTAGCGGAAGTTTTATATATTCCCTATGTGCTAATTTTTACGGTCGTTGGCCGTTGGGGATGGTTTCGCTGGAAAACCTAATAAAGGAGCTGATTTGGCCTACCTAATCACGCCCAAAGCACTGCCGCGCTACGTTCGGCGCTATGCCCGCGTATTTTCTTGGAAGCGGCTGGTTAATTTTTTTGCCGTTTTGGCCTCTATGGGGCTGTCGTGGATGACCCGCCGGCCCATCGTGTGGGGGCGTCCTTTTATGCTCATGGTCGAGCCGACCAACTTCTGTAACCTCAAGTGTCCCTTGTGCCCTTCGGGCAATGGCGAGATGCGTCGCCCCCGGGGCACTATGGGCTTAGAGGACTTCAAAAAGCTGGTTGACGAACTCGGCAGCGAGGTCTTTATGATGATGCTGTGGAACCAAGGCGAGCCGTATATCAACAAGTGCTTCAACCAGATGGTGCGCTACGCCAGCGACCGCGGCATCTTCACATTCACTAGCACCAACGGCCACTTCGTTCGCAGCCCGGAGCAGGCGCAGGTCATCGTCGAGTCTGGGCTAGATGAAATGATCGTCTCGTTGGACGGGGTTGACCAAGAAACGTACGAACGGTACCGGGTAGGTGGCCAGATCGAGCGCGTCTTCTCTGGGGTTCGCCTGCTGGTCGCAGCCAAAGAGGCACTGGGATCACAGACGCCGCTGATCAACTTGCAATTCATCGTTATGAAGCACAACGAGCGCGATCTGGCCACGGCCGAAGCGCTGGCCAAGGACCTGCGCGTTGACAAGTTTTTGGTCAAGACCGCTCAGATTTACACAGAGGCGGACGCCGAGGAGTTCTTGCCCGAGGACGAACAGTACAGCCGCTACGAGCGTGCGGAGGACGAACTGGTGGTCAAGGGGCAGCCTACGCGGGGTTGCAAGGTGCTGTGGTACAGCTCGATGGTCAATTGGAATGGAGCGGTCGCGCCCTGCTGTTTCGACAAGGACGTTGACTTTGGCATGGGGCAGGCCTTCAGCGGTCGTTCTTTTGACGAGATCTGGCGCAGCCGAGCCTATATGGATTTTCGCCGTCAGGTCCTCGCCGACCGCAATAGCTTCGACATGTGTCGCAACTGTTCCGAAGGCTATCGAGGCATGTTCTCGCTGATCAAGGAAATCAAGGGCTAATGCCTGCGCTGTCCGCCCCCGAATACCTCTTGGCGTTCTGTGCGCTGGCCTACTTGCTCGGGGCTTGTTGGTTCATCACCGGGATGCGCCGCCGTCCCGACAATGCCAATGCCGAGCGCATCCAGCCGGTCTCGGTTGTCGTCGCCGCCCGCAACGAAGCTGCGCACATCGCCTCCTGCCTGCGCGCCCTGCTAGCGCAGGATTATCCCCAAGATTGCTACGAAATCATCGTCGTTGACGACGGCTCCACCGATGGCACTGGCCATATCGTGCGCGAGTTCAACGGGGAGACTGCGTCCGTGCGATTGCTGCGCACCGAAGGGTCAGGCTCCAAGAAGACCGCGCTCAGCTTAGGGATCGCCGAAGCACGGGGAGAGGTGATCCTCACCACGGATGCCGATTGCCAAGTCGCTCCAGGATGGATTCGTGGCATGGTATCGCACTTTGCCGACGGGGTAGGCATGGTCATCGGCTTTTCGCAAATCGGTTCGCCGTCCGAGATCAAGGGTTGGCGTCAGGGGTACGAGGCTGTTGACTTTACCTGCTTGATGGCTTGCATATGGGGCAGCGCCGGTTGGGGCCATCCCATGGCGGCTTCCGGGCAGAATTTGGCCTTTTTGCGGGAGGCGTTTTTCGACGTTGGCGGCTATGAAAAGATCATGCACCGGGCTTCTGGAGACGATGTGCTGCTCATGCAGGCCATGCGCCGCTCGGGTCGGTGGTCCATTGTCTTCGCCGATCAGCCAGCGACCTTTGTGCGGCATCCGGTGGCCGCGTCTTGGGGTGGGTTATTCGGCCAGCGCAGCCGCTGGGCTTCCAATGCCCCGGTCCTCTCCCGCCTAGATCCGCTCTTTTTCGGCTATATGCTGCTCACATATGTTTTGAGCTGGGCGACGCTCATGGCTCCCTTGCTGTGCTTGGCTGACTTGCTGGATCCCCTGTGGGCTTTAGGCGCGGTGGGGGCAAAAGTGTGGGGCGAGTGGAATGTATTTAATGGCGGAATATTGCTATCGGGCCGGCGCGAATTGCGCCGCTATTTTCCTCTTTGGGCCTTGTTGCAACCCCTGCACGTAGTTTTAGTCGGCAGCGTTGGCTGCTTGGGGATTTTCCGCTGGAAGGGCCGCGTCCACTTATGGGGT
>JAPOYQ010000840.1:0-4247 GCA_026706505.1 Gemmatimonadota bacterium | reverse complement strand
GCTATCCCAACCATCCCGACGCTGAAGAAGGAAGTCGAAGTGGGGGAGCGAGAAGTCGAGCGGGCACAGATCGTCTGTAAAGAACTAAAAAAAACCATTCCCGAAGCGAGGGTGGAGCTCAACTACAGCAATCCTTTGGAACTGATGGTGGCCACTGTGCTCGCGGCGCAGAGCACGGATGTCAAGGTCAACGAAATCACCGCAGGGCTATTCAAAAAATACCAGTGTGCAGCCGACTACGTGGCGGTGGAAGCCGAGGAGTTAGAGGAAGATATCCGCTCGACTGGTTTCTATCGGCAAAAGGCCAAAAACATCCGCGCGGCTATGGCGATGCTCATTGACGAGCACGATGGCCAAGTCCCTGGGCACATGGACGCCTTGATTCGCTTGCCTGGCATTGGTCGCAAGAGTGCCAACGTCATCCTCGGTAACGTATATGGGGTGCCAGGCATCGTGGTAGATACGCACGTAGGTCGGGTGAGTCGGCGCTTGGGACTGACCGCAGAAAAGGATCCAGTTAAGGTCGAAATGGCCTTGGCCCAACTACTGCCGGACGAGGAGTGGACGGCTTTTGGACAGCGCGTGGTTTTGCACGGTCGCTACGTGTGTAAGGCGCGCAAGCCCCTGTGCGACGAGTGCACACTCATGCCGCATTGCGATTATTTTGCCAGCCAGATCGAGAGGACTTAGCGGCGCGGTTGCGGCAGGCGTTTGAGGACGGCGGTTACTTCTGCAGGCGTCTGCGAGGCGAGCATGTCGCGATGGGTAGTATCGGTATGCATCAAGGTCGCGATCTGGGCGAGGATTGGGATGTAACTGCGATAGTTCTGTTCCGGGGTCAGCAGCAGGAAGATGAAGTGCACCGGCTCAGGGGTGGGACCTTCAAAGTCGATGCCTTGACGGCAAATTCCCAAGCAGCCGATGATTCCATCTAGATCGGGAATGGGCGCATGGGGGATGGCCGTACTGTGCCCTAGCGAGGTCGAGCCTTTGCGCTCGCGGTCGAGCGCGGCCTCAAGTACGGTCTGGCGTTCGCTGGCGGGGATCTGTTTTTCTTCTATTAACGCATCGACCATCTGGGCGATGGCATCCCACTTGTCCTTGGGGGTGAGGTCCAAGCGGATGGTGTGTTCCCAGAAAATGCGACTTAGCTGCAAGTCGTTGGCCGCGGCCGAGCGGACCATTAGCACCGAACAGGGCACCTGATAGGCGATCTCGTCCGGGATGGAGCCAGCAAGATGTTCCTCTTGGCGCCAGTCGTTCGAGGCACCGAGTACGATCAAATCGTGTCTTTGCGCCCTTTCGACGATGGCCGGGACCACATCAACGGCCGGGAGTACAGTCAACGGCACGTCGATCTTCAGCAGCTCTAGCTGCAAGCGCGTGTCTGCAGCTAGCTGTGCACAGTAGCGCTGGAGAATCGGGTCGGAGGGGACTCGGGTGTCGCGGACGATGCGGAGAATTTCCAGATCAGCACCCCAGGCTTGGGCCAGATCGTAGGCGATCTGCACGCCTACCAGCGCGTGATTGCCGCCGCCGAAAGGCACGAGAATCCGGCGCACCGGTCCGCTCTTCTTTTCCTTAAAAATTAAGGTGTCGACGTCGATGGCCTTGGTCAGAGCGCGATTGGGTGCAGATAGGATTGCGTCGCGCTCGACGTTGGCTTTCCAGGCCATGAGCATCATGTTGCAGCTCCAACGGCGGACAGCCCGCTGAATTCCGCTCGTCACATCCTCGTCTTTTTCCAAATGTGCGATAGTGCCGATGTCGTGGGCCATGGCCCGGTCGGCCAAAACTTGGAGGGCTTGTTCTATACCGGGCAACGGTTCAGCGTCGGGCGTCAGGATGTGGGTCAGGTGCGGCTCGCCCCAAGGCGAAGGGGCAAGGGTCGCAGCCAAGTCGACGAGGTTGTGCTCTTGGTGCGGATTTTCGAGAGGGACTAGAAGGCGGAGTTGAGCAGGCGACATCTTCGTTGTTGAGCATCAAGCCAAGGATCAGCCCAGGCAGTACTAAGCACTATTTAATAAATATAAAACAGACCGTCATCTTTTCCAGTCTTCTTTCTCGCATAGTGGGGTTGCCAGCGGCGGTGCGGTGCGGTTTGTTGTTGGCAATTCAACCGGGAGGTTTGCGTGCGGATATTGATTACTGGCGTTACCGGTCGCATAGGTGCCAACTTAGCCAAACAACTCGTCGAGCGCGGCCACCAACTCCGAGGGTTGGTCTGGCCCCGAGATCCGCGAGTGGAAAATCTCAAGTGGATGCAGGTTGAACTCGTCGAGGGGAGTTTGACTGATCCGGCTGTAGTCGAACAGGCGGTCGAGGGGATCGAAGCCGTCTATCACTTGGGGGCGGCCTTTCAGGGCGGGGGTCCTTTTACCGACGAGGAGTTCTTCGAAATCAACGTGCGTGGCACTTTCAACATGCTGGAAGCCGTGCGCCGAGTGAAGGGAATGGGCCAATTTCTGTTCGCAAGTTCGGATGCGCTGTACGACAAGTACGTCCCCGGTGGTATGAGCGCGCCCATTGACGAACGGACGCCGCGCGTGCCCAAGGGAGCGTATGCCTTGACGAAGGCGTTGGGCGAGGAATTGTGCAACGGCTATTGGCAGGGGTACCAAGTGCCGACGACGATCTTGCGTTTCGCCATGGTACAGGCGGTCGATGAAATTTTGGCGTTCCCGCAGTTCTACCTGAGCAAGATGAAGGAGGCGCACCCAGAATTGACTGCGCTGTGGCAGGGCGAAGAGTGCGCAGTGTTGCTAAAAGACCAGCGCGATCGCCCCTTTAAAAAGCACATTGCCGATGTGCGAGACATCGTGCATGGTTGCCTTTGTGCCTTGGGTAAGGAGAGGGCGTTGGGCGAGACATTCCAGCTAGCTGGGCCGCGCCCTTTTACTTGGGACGAGGTCAGCTACCGGCTCGCCGCATTGCGCGACATGCCCCACGTCGAAGCTGCGGTGAGAGCCATTCCCACCTTTTACGAATTCAACCTGCGCAAGGCCGAGGAATACTTGGGATTCAGCCCTAGTTACGACATCGTGCGGATGATGGTCGATGCGCTTAACTATCAGCGCGGCGAAGACATCGGGGTGTTGCCGCACGGCTGAGGCTCAGGTCTTGTGCGGCACTAATTCTGCGGCGATAGCAGCGAGGACATCCTCGGTGCGAAAGGGCTTGTAAAAAATGGGGCACCCCTTGAGGGATTGCAGCACCTCTTGCAGGTCGTCGGATGAGCGCCTTTGGCGAGGCAGGAAGGCGATAAGCTTGGTGTTGTCGAGCAAACGACTCGCCGAGACAAAAGGAGCGGGGTCGTCGACCTCGACGCCGAGGAGGACTAAGTCCGGGGCGTTGAGTCGGTGATGGTCAAGTCCGTCGGCCAGTTGGTTGGCGACTTCGACCTGATAGCCGGCCCGTTCGAGCAGTCCGGCGAGGGTGGCACCAAATATGGGATTGCGGTCGATGATAAGGATTTTGTACAATGCAATGGCTCTGGACGAGTTTAAGGCTGGGCAAAGGCTTACGGCCTCAAAAAATTAAGGGGTGTGCTATACCTGCGCAAGCCAAGGAACTGCTTGACAACTCCAGAGACTCCGGCTATACTGGCCGACCTAAAAAGACGGAGATTTATGCGAAGCAAAGAGGAATTAAAGGCCGCTGTCTGCGCGGCCATTGATCAGCAGAGCGAGCAGATCATCGGGCTGGGAGAAGCCATCATGGACCAGCCCGAATTGGGCTTTAAGGAAGAGCAGACCGCTCGCCGCGTCTGCGAAAGTTTTGCCGATCTCGGATTGAGGTACGAGCGAGAACTAGCGTTGACCGGTGTGAAGGCCCGGCTCAAAGGGCAGCAATCAGGGCCGACTGTGGCGCTAATGGGTGAGCTCGACGCGCTCATTGTGCCCGATCATCCGCGCGCCGATCCGGCAACTGGGGCGGCACACGCCTGTGGCCACAACGCCCAGATCGCCGGAATGGTAGGGGCCGCTTACGGGCTTGTAGCGGCCGGTGTCAGCGAGGAACTAGCTGGGGAAATCGCGTTTTTCGCCGTGCCCGCAGAAGAATACGTCGAAATAGGCTATCGCTTAGGACTTGTCGAAGAAGGCAAGATCGCGTTTCTCGGGGGCAAGCCCGAACTGGTCGAATTGGGTCACTTTGACGATGTGGATATGGCCGTGATGATTCACACCAAGAGTTCGGCCCAAAACGAGGGGGCGGTGGGGATTGCTCGTTCGTCCAATGGCTTTTTG
>JAPOYQ010000182.1:6384-13662 GCA_026706505.1 Gemmatimonadota bacterium | reverse complement strand
CCCCCTGAATACATCCGCAAGGTCTCGTTATAGCGCCGATAGGACTCCAACTCGTAGGCCCATCCCCCGTGCCAGTCAAATGGCGAGTTCCGCTCGTTGACCAAGCTGACGATCCGCGGCGGTGCAACAGCCGTGTGGTCGGCCAAAATCTCGCGGGCCGTCGCCGGAGTCTCGGTGTACGCAGTTGGCTCTATGGTACCGTTAAAATCCGCGCCAAAACTGTACAGCTCGGCAAAAATGACCACAGGCGCAGCCCACGCTGCGGCCCGCCGCGCTCGTCGGCCGAGCAGCCACACGCCGATTATCAACGCTCCTACGAGCCGCAGACCGTCGCCGCGCAAGTGGTGAATGTAGCGCGTTGGCTCTAAACCATCCCCAAAGAGCGCAACTCCGCTAGCCCATAGCAGACCTACACTGGCCGCGCCGAGGACTGCGGCCAACAGCCAACCATTTGCAGGCCGTTGACGCTCGCGGCGCAACACTTGGTCGAGGCCGAGGCCGCAGAGCACGGATGCTCCCACGGCAAACCACAACAAAAAGCGCGTCGGGATGCGGAACAGGCTAAACCCTGGAATTTGATAAAAGAAGGAAAAGATGGCCGTGTATTTGCCCAGTGCGAGCACTAACCCGGCGAGGGCGAGCGCGGCAAAAAAACCGACTTGGCCATCCCGTCGCTCGCGCAGGGCCGCCCAAGCCAAAAACAAGGGCACCACGCCGACGTAAGTGCAGAGTTGGATGAAGAAGCCCACCTCTCGGCTCCCGTACGTGCCGTGTGCTGAATTGCCGAAGAAGTTGGGCCACAACAAGGTCACCAACCGCTCGGGCGGCAGCGACATCGCCACAAAGCTGTCCCACGACAGACCGGCCCCGCGATTGGATAGCTGCACTAATTCGGCAGTAGGCCCTAGCTGGACAGCGGCTAGGGCCGCACCCAGCACGAGTGCACCCGCCAGCATCGGCCAAGCGATCCATCCCGCGCCCTGAACCCAGCTTCGATAGAGCCAGTAGCCCGCAACGGCGACGGCCCCGTACAGAGCGGCTTGGGGATGGCCAGCCAGTAGTTGCAAGCCAATCACTAAGGCAAAGAGCAGTACGTAAAAAAAGTGCCTCCGGTTCAGGATGCGATCGACGAGCCAAAATAGCAGCGGCAACCAAGCGCATACGTCGATAAAGTTGGGTGACATGGCCCGCACGACCATGTACCCGCTCAGGGCGTAGCAAAGCCCGGCGCACAGCGCAGCCGGTCGCACCGCGCCAAAAGCGCGCACCAGTGCGTACATGCCCGCGCCCGCCAACCACAGGTGCAAGACAATGTTCCAGTTGAGCGCAGCCCAAGTAGGCAGAAGCAAGGCCAAAATCACATTGGGTGGATACAGTACCCCGGCTTGGCCTTCGGCAAACAGGGGGAAGCCGCAGTTGATGGCCGCATTCCACAGCGGCAATTGGCCCTCGCGGAGAGCGCGGGCGAAAAAGTCGCGGAACGGATGGTTTTGCACCATCACGTCCTGCACGAAAAACGCCCCTTCCAGCGCAGTGGCCGGCCAGAAGAAAATGGCAACTGCCGCCCCGAGCAGCCCCACCGCACCTAGATCCTTGCGCCACTCCACGGGCTAGGGCCTCCGCAGATGCGCGCAGAGCCGCTCAGCCGCCAAAGCGTGGCCAGCCGCGTTCCAGTGGCTATCGCGCCAATACAGGGTTTGGGTTTGGGTCTTTTCTCTGAACTCATCGAGCAAGTCGATCAGCGCGAATCCGTACTCCTCGGCAAAACCAGCTAACTTGGCATTGGGCTTGCTCAGGTCGAACTCGCCGATCAGGCCGTACAGCTCGCGCTTGGCGCGCCAGTTGTCCTCTTCTACCTGGACGATCGACGGTACGTACACGACGGTTAGGTGCGCGCCGTGTCGCTCGACGCTGTGCTTAAAGGCCGCGAGGATGCGACCCGTCAGCTCCCAAGCCGGGGCAAAGCGCGCCTCCGCCCCGTACAGACCTGCGTAAAAATCCTGCTGCTGCCCGCGCGGCACCTCCGGCTGCCACGCCTTTTGCACTAGCCGGTACAAGTGCCAGTGCTGTGAGAAATAGCGCTGCAACCGCGCCGCAAGGGGCAACGAATCCACAGGCTGCCGCCAAAAGTTCGACTCCTTTACCGGGACACCCGCGAGCGCGAGCTGCCCGTTGTTCCGCACCCGGAAGTAGGGCTTGAAGCCTCGCTCGGCACCAATGCCCCGGCGCGAGGCATTGTTCCACAGGTCGTTGCCGTAAAAAAAGAGCACCACCTCATCGGCCTTAAATCGCGGTCCTTGTTGCTCGAAAAACAGCAGCGCTTGATCGGTGCCGTAGCCAGCCACCCCAAAGTTAGCTACCTCCACCGCAGCTCCCTTTTGCCGGAGACAGGCTTCGAGCTGGCGGCTGACAGCGACCTCTATGGGGACGCCCCACCCCTCGACAAACGAGTCGCCGAACAGAGCCACGCGGCGAACGCCCGTAGCCTTTTCTGTTGCGAATTCGCGGTCGCGCAATCCAATGCTGTTGATCCGCATTTCCACGTCGAATTCCGGAGTGACCAAGCGGCCGACGCGGTCGGGGATGTGGCTCCAACCCAGTTCGGGGTCATAGCGCCAGACGGGGGGCCGGCGGAAGAGCTGCGGGTGCAAGAAGCTCAACGCCAACTCGCACAGCGCGACTCCGATGGCCAAGCTGGCCAGTGCGAGGGCTATTTTAGGCGCGTAGCGCATTCTCTGTTTCGTCCGTTCGATTTCACTGCACCTCTGAAAATCCACACAACAGCGATTTTCTGTCAACCGCGATCCCCTTGGCCAGGATTTCTCCCCCTATTTATCTTAGAGCGCAACTCATGCGCCACATTCTAGTCACAGGTGGTGCCGGCTTTATCGGCTCGCACACCGTAGATTGCCTCGTCGCCGCAGGCTATCAAGTCCGCATCCTCGACTCCCTCCAAGAGCGGGTCCACCCCGAAGGCTGGCCCGACTATCTGCCCAGTGGCGTGGAAAAGATGCACGGCGACGTGCGCCAACGCGCCGACTGGCTGGCCGCGCTCGACGGCATCGACGGCGTCATTCACTTAGCCGCCTACCAAGACTACATGCCCGACTTCTCCACCTTCCACCACGTCAACACCGTCGGTGCCACCCTGCTCTACGAGCTGATCGTCGCCGAGAAGTTACCCGTACGGAAAGTCGTCCTAGCCTCGTCGCAAGCCGTCTATGGCGAGGGCAAGTATCGCTGTGGCGAACACGGCGTCGTCTATCCCGACGCCCGTCCCGACGCGCAGCTAGCCAGAGCCGAGTGGGAAGTCCGCTGTCCCCACTGCACCGCTGAACTCGAACACCAGCCGATCACCGAAGACACCGTCAACCCCCACACCCCCTATGGCATCTCCAAATACGCGGCTGAACTGACCTCCTTTAGCCTCGGCCGCAAATACGACATTCCCACGGTCAACATGCGCTACTCCATCGTCCAAGGGCCACGCAACTCTTTTTTCAATGCCTATTCGGGCATCGGCCGCATTTTTGCTCTCCGCGTCCTGCACGGCCAGCCTCCCGTCTGCTACGAGGATGGCCAATCGCTGCGCGACTACGTATATGTCGGCGATGTGGCCCGCGCCAATGTCCTCTGTCTCGAAGACGAGCGCGCCAATTTCCGCTCCTTCAACGTCGCCGGGCAGTGCGGCACCACCGTCCTCGAATACGCCCAACTAGTAACGCGCATCGCCGGGCGAGCCATCGAACCGCTCGTAAGCGGCGAATACCGCTTTGGCGACACCCGCCACACCGTCTCCTCCGGCACGGCCCTACAAGCCCTCGGCTGGCAGCCCGAGATCCCGCTCGACCGGACCATTGGCGAATACATCGAGTGGATCAAAGGGCAGCCCAACCTCGCGGACTTCTATGCAGCGGCCCAAGCGAATATGAGAACCGCCAACGTCCTTCGCCGAGCGAGCGCGTGAAGGCGATGATCCTAGCCGCCGGGCGCGGCACGCGCCTGCGCCCGCTCACCGACGCGACCCCCAAGGCGATGGTCCCCTTTGCCGACAAACCCCTGCTTGAATACGTCGTGCGCCTGTTGGCGCGGCACGGATTCGACGACCTCGTCATCAACCTCCACCACTTGCCCCAAGTCATCTCCGACTATTTCGGCGATGGTCGGGCTTGGGGCGTGTCGATCACCTATTCGCTGGAGGACGAGCTACTAGGCACCGCTGGTGCTGTGCGGCAAGTTGCCGACTGCTTCGACGGCCCTTTTTTAGTGTACTACGGAGACAATCTGACCAACTTCGACTTAGGCAACTTGTGGCAAACCCATCAACGCGAGGGCGAAATCACCAGCATCGGACTCCTGTGGATGGACGATCCAACCACGCGGGGCATCATCGGCCTCGACGCACACCACCGCATCGAGCGCTTCGTCGAAAAACCGCGGCCCGACCAAGTATTCGACAACTACTGGGTCAACGCCGGAATCTACGCCCTACAACCCGAAATCCTCGACCACATCCCGCCGGACACTCCCTGCGACTTCAGCGAGGTCTTCGCCGACTTGCTCGCTGCGGGCCGTCCCCTGCTCGGACATCCCCTGCGCGGTCAGCTCCTTTCGACCGATACGCCGGAGCGCTACCGCCACGCCTGTCAGTGCGTGGACTCGGGAACCTTTGTCCTTCCCTGAAACGAGGATAGTTTGATCATCACCAGAGCGCCCTTGCGCATTCCGCTCGGCGGCGGCGGCACCGACCTAGCCTCCTATTACACCCACTACGGAGGCTTTGTACTCAGCACTGGCATCGACAAATACGTCTATATCCAGCTCAACGACCTCAAGGTGGAAGACTTCATCCGCGTCAAGTACTCGCAGACCGAAAAGGTCAATACACCCGACCAGATCCAACACCCCCTGCTGCGCGAAGCCCTGATCTACGCCGGGATCGAGGGGGGGATCGAAATCAGCGCAATGTCCGACGTGCCCGGACGCACGGGTTTGGGATCGTCGGGCGCGTTCACCGTGGCGTTGCTAGCCGCTGTTCACGCCTATAAGCACGAACAGCTCTCTCCCCAAGAGTTGGCAGAAGAAGCCCACTATATCGAAGCGGTGCGAGCCGCCCAGCCAGCGGGCAAACACGACCACTACTTGGGCACCTTCGGCGGCCTAACTTGCCTCGACATCGACACCAGCGGACACGTCGCAGTCACGCCACTGGCGATCTCCGCACCTACCGCCGAGGCCCTAGCCACCAACATGCTGGTCTTTTTTACCGGCATCCGGCGCGAGAGTTCGGACATCCTCACTCAGCAAAATCAAGACACCCAACAAGGCGACGACCGGGTCTTAGACAGTCTGCATCAGACTAAGCGGATCGGCTACCAGATCAAGGAGGCGCTCGAACGAGAGGCGCTCGACCGCTTCGGCGAATTGCTCCACGAACACTGGCTGGCCAAAAAGCAGCGGACGCAGCAGATATCCAATGCGGATATCGACCACTGGTACGCGACCGGTCGCGCCGCTGGTGCCCTCGGCGGCAAGCTGCTAGGGGCCGGCGGCGGTGGTTTCCTCATGTTCTATTGCCCGGCTGAACACCACGCCAAGCTGCGCTCAAACATGGCCCAAGAGGGCCTACGCGAGATGCGCTGCCAATTTGCCACCGAGGGCGTCGAGGTCCTCGTCCACACCTGATGCACACCCTCGACCTAGGCGACGCAGAGGCCGTACACCTGCCCGGCGGCGACTTTCGCCTCGATGGAGGGACCATGTTCGGCTTGGTGCCCAAGGCCCTGTGGCAGCGCGTCACAACCGCCGACGAGCACAACCGCATCCGCCTGTCGTGCAACTGCCTGCTCCTAAAAACGGGTCGCGAACTCGTGCTACTCGACACCGGATTTTGCGAGCGCTTCTCCCCGCGCGCGCGCACTATGTACGGCATGGACGGCGGGCATACGCTGCGCGGCTCGCTCGCAGCAGCAGGCGTGGCCCCGGAGGCGATCACCATGGTCGCATTCACCCACCTGCATTTCGACCACTTCAGCGGCTGTCTCGTCGAGGAGCCTACGGGCCTAGAGCCGCTCTTTCCCAATGCCGTCCACGTGATGCAGCGCGGCGAGTGGGACGATGCCTTGGCCGGTCGCAGCACCATGCGGAGCAGCTATCGGCCCGAAGAACTCCACACTCTCGCCCGCCAAGTCGAGATGCGCTTCCTCGACGGCGACAGCGAATTGGCACCTGGACTGACGACTTTTGTCACCGGCGGCCACACCCGCACTCATCAGGGCTTTTGCCTTGAGGCCAGCGGCCACACCCTCGTCTATCCCGGAGAGCTAATCCCCACGCGTCTCCATCTGCGGCCCTATTGGAACATGGCCTACGACATGTTCCCCTACCAGACCCTGACTCGCAAACAGCAATTTACCGCCGAAGCCGCCGCTCAAGGGTGGATTGTCGCCTGGGACCATGATCCCGACGCGCCTTGGAGCCGCATCTCCCAAGAGGACGAACACTTCGTCGCCTGCGATGCGGAACTTTGACCGCAACTAGACCGTGCGTTACTTTTAACGCCGCTATGTCCTTGGAAGTCATTGAAATTCCCGCCGAGCACCGCGACCTGCTCAACCGCCTGTCCGAGCTGATTCCCGACCTCGAACCAGACTCGCCGCAGAGTTTGCAGCGGATCTTCGGCTTGGGGCTGATCGCCCTAACCATGCAGATCACCAATAAGGCCCGCGCCCAAGATCAGGAGGAGCTAGTCGCCGAGTTGGGCGACCTCGCCAAGTCCATGGTCGAGGCTGAAGGCTGGTCTCCGCCATGATGATCCCGCCCTCCTCGCTCGACCTCTTCAGCCTCAAGGGCCGCACGGCCTTGGTGACGGGCGGCAGCAAGGGCCTCGGAGAAGCCATGGCCTGCGCGCTGTCCGCGGCCGGCGCCGACGTGGCCCTCACCAGCCGCAATGCAGAAGAAGCCCGCGCCGCAGCCGCGCAGATCAGTGCTCACACCAACGGCCGCGTACTCGCTTTCCAAGCCGACGCAGCCGACCGCGCCCAAGTGGAAGCCTCAGTGAGCCAAACCAACGACGCCTTAGGTCCCATCGACATTCTGGTCAACAACGCCGGCATCAACATCCGCAGCCCTATCGTCGACTTGCGCGACGAGGATTGGGACGCGGTCATCGCCATCAACCTCACCGGCCCGATGTACTACTGCCGAGCTGTGGGGCCGCAGATGATCGAGCGCGGCTACGGCCGCGTCATCAACCTCGGGTTCAACAGCCGCGCTTCG
>JAPOYQ010000182.1:0-6374 GCA_026706505.1 Gemmatimonadota bacterium | reverse complement strand
AACCTCGGGTCCACCGTGTCGCAGGTCTCAATCGCCGACCGCACGCCGTATGCCTCGAGCAAGGGCGGCATCGTCCAGCTCACCAAGACCCTCGCCCTCGAATGGGCACCGCACGGAATCACTGTCAACGCCATCTGCCCCGGCCCTTTTATCACCCCGATCAATGAACCTCTGCTGCAAGACCCAGCCAAGGCGCGCGCAATGATCGCCAAGGTCCCCATGGACCGCTGGGGCGACCCGGCTGAATTGGCCACAGCCGTCCTCTACTTCGCCTCGGAAGCATCTGGCTTTACCACCGGGGCGACCCTCGTCGTCGATGGCGGGTACACCTCTCAGTAGCACGCTCTAGAGCCGGCGGCAGACCCTCCTAAAAGCGAACCGCGTCAAGCGAGGCAAGTGCTGGCGCAGCTTGATCAGCAAATGCGCAGCCGCGTCTGGGACGCTCTTGCGCTTGCCCGCGGCTACGGCGTCTGCAATGGCCTCGGCCACTTCCTCGGCCGACTTGGCGAACTTTTTCTGCACCGGCAGGTGCTTAGTGCCGGCCCGCGCGGCAAACTCGGTATGCACCAAACCCGGCTCCACGAGGTGGACGCCAATGCCTCGGGGAGCCAGCTCATAGTCGAGGCTTTCGGCCAAGCCGCTTACCGCGAATTTCGTCGCGCTATACACTGCGTGCTTGGGCACGGGGAATTCGCCGACAATACTCGATATAAAGACCAGCCAGCCCCGTCCTTGCGCCAGCATACCGGGCAGAAAGGCGCGGGTGCAATAAATGGCACCGAGCAGATTCGTTTGCACCACGGCCTCACATTCGCGCACATCCGCGTCGGCAAAAAAGTTGTAATGCCCCCGACCCGCGTTGTTGATCAGCACGTCAGCCCCGTCCCATTGCGCCTCCACCTCGGCGTGCAAAGCGCCGACTTGAGCCAAATCGCTTACGTCACACGGCACCACTAGCGGCTGGTGGCCGCCGCTTTCTTCAATGGCCGATCCTAGCTCTGCTAGCGCCTGAGTGCGGCGAGCCACCAACACCAAGCGCGCCCCCCGCTCGGCTAGCACAAGGGCTAAGGCGCGACCGATGCCGCTGCTGGCTCCGGTCAGTACAACCCGCTGGTCATCCCAATTCATTAATCCCTCGATTTTTTCATAATGAGAATTTTATGTTCTCATTGTCATTTACAGAAAATAACCCTATGAATTATTTTTAATGCACTTATATTTGTTTTTATATTTTTTTTACGCGTATATTCTCAATATGATAAAATTTCCATTTATTGTCTTGCATCGAGATAAGTCGTAAGTGCTTTATAAACAAAACACTAGCAAATTTTTCGTCATTTGGCACGAAAGTTGCATATAGCGTGCCATAGCCATTTTACCCATAAAAGGAGGAGCTAACATGGCCACTATCACTATTCAACCCCTCGCTGACCGCGTGCTAGTCAAGCGTCTCGACGAGGACGAAGAGCAGAAGGTCGGCGGAATCATCATCCCGGACACGGCCAAGGAAAAGCCCCAAGAAGCCGAGATCGTCGCCGTCGGCCCCGGCGGTCGTCGCGATGACGGCGAGCGCATCCCCTTGGAGGTCAAAGAAGGCGACAAGGTCCTCATCGGCAAGTACTCGGGCACCGAGGTCAAGATTGAGGGCGAAGAATATCTGATCATGCGCGAGGACGACATCCTCGCCATCGTAGGCTAAGGGAGGCACAATACTTATGGCTGCCAAACAGATTGCCTTTCGCAGAGACGCCCGCGAGAGTATCCTCTCCGGCGTCCAACAGCTCAGCAAGGCCGTCAAGGTGACGCTCGGGCCTCGGGGCCGCAACGTCGTCTTGGCCAAAAGCTGGGGCTCGCCCACTGTCACCAAGGACGGCGTCACCGTCGCCAAAGAGGTCGAACTGCCCGATGCCTATGAGAACATGGGCGCGCAGATGGTCAAGGAAGTCGCTTCCAAGACCAGCGATGTGGCCGGCGATGGCACCACCACTGCCACCGTCCTCGCCGAAGCTATGTACACCCAAGGCCTGCAAGCCGTCACTTCGGGCTACAACCCGATGGAGATCAAGCGCGGCATCGACCAAGCCGTCGCCGAAGTAATCAAAAGCCTCGGAGCCCAGAGCAAAACTGTCCAAGATCACTCCGAGGTCGAGCAAATCGGCACCATCTCCGCCAACGGCGACAGCGACATCGGTCAGCTGATTGCCGAAGCCATGGACAAGGTCGGCAAGGACGGTACCATCACCGTCGAGGAAGCCAAGAGCACGGACACGACCCTCGACGTGGTCGAAGGCATGCAGTTCGACCGCGGCTACCTGTCGCCTTATTTCGTCACCGATCAGGAGAACATGGAAGCCTCCTTGGAGGACTGCTACCTGCTGATTCACGAGACGAAAATTTCCAACCTCAAAGACCTCCTGCCCTTGCTCGAAAAGGTCAGCAAGGCGGGTAAACCCCTGCTGATCATCGCCGAGGACGTAGAGGGAGAGGCCCTTGCCACCCTGGTGGTCAACAAAATTCGCGGCACCTTGCAGGTGGCCGCGGTCAAAGCCCCCGGCTACGGCGACCGCCGCAAGGCCATGCTCCAAGACATCGCCACCCTCACCGGCGGCACCGTGATCACCGAGGACTTGGGCATCACCCTCGAAAGCGTCCAACTGACCGATCTCGGTCAAGCCAAGCGCATCGCCATCGACAAGGACAACACCACCATCGTCGAGGGCGAGGGCAGGACCGCTGACATCAAGGGCCGGGTCGATCAGATCCGCAATCAGATCGACGAGACCACTTCGGACTACGACCGCGAGAAGTTGCAGGAGCGGCTGGCCAAGCTGGCCGGCGGCGTAGCCGTCATTGCGGTCGGCGCGCCCACGGAGACCGAGATGAAGGAAAAGAAGGCTCGCGTCGAGGACGCGCTGCACGCGACTCGCGCCGCGGTCGAAGAAGGCGTGGTGCCTGGAGGCGGCGTGGCGCTTGTGCGCTCCATCGCCGGCCTGGACTCTGTCTCTGGCGAGACCGAAGGCGAGAACACGGGCGTCCGCATCGTGCGGCGCGCCTTGGAGGAGCCGCTGCGCCAGATCGCCGACAACGCCGGGCACGAAGGCGCGGTCGTCGTCGCGGAAGTCGCCAGCAAAGAGGGCGCGTACGGATTCAACGCCCAAAGCGAAGCATACGGCGACCTCGTAGCCATGGGCGTCATCGACCCGACCAAGGTCGTGCGCACCGCGCTCAGCAATGCCGCTAGCATCGCCACCCTCTTGCTGACTACCGACGCCTTAGTGGCCGAGGAGCCGGAAGAGGAAGAAGAAGCCGGCGCAGGTCACGGTCACGGTCACGCGCACCCGCACTAAGGGATGCTTGGCACACATGTAAAAGCGGGCGGGGTGTTTCATCCCGCCCGCTTTCTTTTTATTTACTATCAACTTATACGCAATCCATTTGACTATTATTAAGGACCCACCTATGTCCACCTTGTACCAACGACTAGGCCTGCGCCCTTTTATCAACGCCCGAGGCACCATTACCACGCTCGGCGGTTCCATCATGCCCGCACCTGTGGTCGAGGCAATGGCCGAAGCGTCGCGCCAATTCGTCCACCTCAACGAGCTGCACGAAAAAGCCGGCGCTCGCATCGTCGAACTCACCGGCGCTGAAGCGGCCTTTGTGTCTTCGGGCGCGGCCGGTGGCATGCTCTTGGCCGGCGCGGCTTGCCTGACCGGCACGGATGCCCGCACCATTGCCCAGCTTCCCGACGTCGGAGATCGACCCAATCAGTTCGTCATCAGCTTGGTCGATTCGCATTACTACATTCATCAGGGCTTCCTCCTCAGTGGCGGAGAGCTAGTCAAAGTGGGCACCGCAGAGTCTGTGACTATCGACGATTACGTCGCTGGCATCGGCCCCAAGACAGCGGCGGTAGTGTACTTTCTCGGCAGCCAGCCCCTGTCCGAACTGCCCGCGCTCGTCGCCGCTGCCCACGAGCGCAATGTGCCGGTCATCGTCGATGCGGCAGCACAATTGCCGCCGCGCTCCAACCTGACTGACCTGCCAGCTATGGGTTGCGATCTGTCCGTCTTCAGCGGCGGCAAGGGCCTGTTCGGGCCGCAGTCATCGGGCCTGATCTTGGGGCGCAAAGACCTGATTGCCGCGTGCCACCTCAACTCCAACCCGCACTCGGCCATCGGCCGCGGCATGAAGGTCGGCAAAGAGGAAATCTGCGGCTTGCTCCGCGCCGTCGAACTCTTCTTTGAAATGGACGAAGCAGCGGTCGTCGCCGAGTGGGAACGCCGCTGTCGAATCGTCGCCGAGGCCGTCGAAGGCATCGCCGGCATTGAGGCTAGTTTTACTAAAGCCTACGAGAACAAATTTCCGCCGGCCTCACCGCTAGTGCATCTGCAATTTGGCGACGCGGCCCCCCTCTCGGCCAGCGACGTAGTGCGCGCGCTCGAAGTAGGCGAACCGTCGATCCTCGTCAGCGGCGGCGACACCGCGCTCAGCGTTGGGCCGCAAACCCTCTTAGACGGCGAAGCCGAAATCATCGCCGACCGCCTCCACCACATCTTAACCTCTTAACCATCTCAACGAGGAGCCAATCCGCCATGACCGAAGACAAAACCACCCTCAGCGCCGCCGAAGTAGATGCCGAATTGCAAACGCTCGACGGTTGGAGCCGCGACGGCATCATCATCTCGCGCGACTTCGTCTTTGCCAACTTCAAGGACATCACCTCTTTCCTCAACCACCTGACCCACACCATCACCGAACAGAACCACCACCCCGACTTCTCCTTGGATACCGGCAAGCGCACCATCGCCGTCTCGGTAACAACCCACAGCGAAGGGGCCGTCACCCGCTCGGATATCCTCTTCGCCCGCACGCTCAACGAATGGCAGCCGGGGAGCTAAGTCTCAGAAGAATATCTTGTGCAGCAGGCGCAGATTGCGGCCTGGCTCGGGCAGGATCTCTTTGACACGGTTGAGGTGATTGCGGTACACCGCGTCAGTGGCGTTTTCCAAGGTCAGGGAGAAGGTGTGCAGACGGCCCCCCCACTCCGCATAGTACTGACCTGAAAAATCCAGCACTGCGTAGCCTTCCGTAGGCTCTTCAAACTCGCCGATCTGGTTCTGATCCGCAGCCAAGCGCAGGTCAAGGGTCGCACTCAGCGCCTCAGTGGGTTCACAGGTCAGACCCAAGTGCCCTTGCAGGGGCGGCAGACGCGGCAGGGGTTCGTCGTTGAGGTCGATGAGACGACCGCGCACATAACTGAGGGTGCCAGCCACCTTCCAAGGCTCCACCAAGTGCCAATCAAAGTTGGCTTCGGCACCGTACATGAGGACGCGCTCCCCTACAGTCTGGTAAAGAAAAAGATCAGCGCGCCGCAAACTGCGCGCGCCGCTATTCTTGGGGAAAATGAACCCATTGATCGCGTTGCGGAAGACGGCTAAGTGCACATGGCCTTCTTCGAGGTGGTAGTCGGCGAACAGTTCCAGTCCTAGGCCGCGTTCGCTGCCGAGGGCACCATTGCCCACCTCGTACGAATAGGCGGCCAGATGCGGTCCTTCGGAGAACAGCTCTTCGATGCCGGGGGCGCGAAAGGAGCGCATCAAGGTCGTGCCCAGTGTCAAGGTCGAACTGGGGCGGTAGTGGTTGGATAGGCCAGCGGACATACCGGCAAAGTCGCGCGTCTGGATGCGGCCGACTCTGCGCGAATCGCGCTCTTCTCTCGGCTCGACGCGGCGGACATCAACGCGCCAGGCCGCATTGGCCGCCCAAGGCCCATGCTCCCACTCCTGGTACGTGAACAGAGCGCCGGCATATTCCTCGGCCGACGGCGTGAAGTTGAGCCCAGCCGCGGCATAATTGCGGTACTCGTACCACAGGCCAATCACACCGTTTGCAAAAGGCCCCATGCGATTTAAATGGGCCAGCGCGCCGCTGTTGTGCGTAAGCACGCCGAACTCCATACCCAAGTCGCCACTGGCTTCAAATTCGCCGTGCTGATAGCGCGAAAACGAGTGGTGCAATTCTAGGCGCTGGAGCCAGTCCGGCCCGGTGAGGATTTCGCCACGCCCTTCGAGGTGCTGGCGCTGGAGATCAATGGAGATGCCGTGCGGGTGGCCACCCTCTGGGTCAGGAGGGATACCGTAGTCGGAGTCGTACAGACTGCCCGACGCGCCCATGTGTCCCCAAGAACCCACTAGGCTCAAGCCGACCGAGGCATTGCCCGTGCGGATGTCCGTATTGGCGAGTACCCCATGCGGCGTAGAAATATCGTCGGCATTGCGCAGACTGCTGTCGAAGCGCAGGGCCAGTGGGCCGAGCGGCTGTTCGAGAGTCAGGCCGCCAGACAAACCTCGGTTGACGCTCTCCCCTTGATA
>JAPOYQ010000797.1:3486-13919 GCA_026706505.1 Gemmatimonadota bacterium | reverse complement strand
AATGAATTCACGTTCTCCGGATAGGATCATCACTGGCGTCGCTTACTATAACACCGTCGCTAGTGATATGTGTTACCCATGCAGTGCCCTAGCGGATCAAGGCCATCCGCCCCACCGCAGTAAAGTCCTCTCCAGCGATGAGTTGGTACAGATAGACGCCACTGGCAGCCGGCCGGCCCTCGTCGTCGCGGCCGTTCCAAGAAGTGCGATAGTGGCCGGCCGTCAGCAGTTCCCCACTGTACAGGGTGCGGACTCGGCGGCCGAGCACATCGTACACCACGAGATGCACGGGTACAGTCCCTGACACGTCGAAGGCAATAGTCGTGCTGGCGTTGAATGGATTGGGCCAGTTGCCGTGCAACCGAAACGCCTCGGGCACTCCGGCGGTCTGCTCGGCAATCGCCGTCGAGATCTCATTCGGAGCACCGGGTGTAGGAGTATCTACGGTCTGAAAATCGCCCGTAATGTCGGGCAAGCGCGCCCAACTCGTTCCCTCATCGGCCTGTCCCTTTTCCCAATCGATCTGAGCGACCAGTAGGCCGTCTGCCGTCCAGATGCCCAGCTCTTCGTCGCGGCCGAGGGCAAAGCCGGGCCACCCGTCTTTATCCAACTCGATCTGTAGAAACTCACCCACCTCGATGACCGTGCCGTCCGGAAAGGGAGTGCGTTTACTTTCGTCCGTCAGATCGTCGGCCATTACAAAGTCCGCGAGATTTATCGACTCATCCGAGGCATTGTAGAGTTCAAACCAATCGAGGGGATCGCCTTGCGCGGCGACCTCGTTGATGACCAGTCCGAACTCTGCCCCGGCTTCTGCGTCGCCGTCTTCTGACGCCGTATCCTCTCCCCCGCCAAAGCTGAATAAGGTGCCGTAAAACCGACCCGAAATTTTTGCACCCGGCTCCGTGCTCGCCTCGCTGAATTCAATCCCTCCCTTGGCTATTAGTTCAAACTGGTCCGGGAAGCTATCAGGGGACGGCAACGACACGCGGTAGGCCGTGACTGCTTGCATGTCGATGGGCAAGCTGGCACCGCTCTCCACCCAGTCAATCGGCAGCGAAACGGTGATAATGTCGATGGCAAAGTCTTTCCCAAGGCTGATAATGGATACAGACGCCCTGTTTTTGTCCGTGCGTCCGTCGTCCTCTGCAAAGCCGGCTATGGCTCCCGAAAGATCAAAGCCCTGCTCTTTTCCCCCTAGCTGATAATTGCTGAACGCGACCTTCCCTTCCCCCAGCGGATTCTCACTCTCACTCGATCCCCATGTCGTCTCAAAGCGCAGATCAAACGCGCCTCTTTCCGGCCAGCAAATGTCGGCCGAGGCCAGCGGCCAAGGCCAGGCAGCCGGCTCTGGGTCGAGATCAGCCAAAATCACCGCTCGCCGCTCGCGGATAAATTGACGCACTCGGTCTGCGTCGCGGGCGACATCCGCACGCCTTTTGGCCAGCCCGTGTTGCTGGACAATCGCCGCCATCGCGTCGACGAGGTCGAGCAGTTCTTCTTCGTTCCAGACTGTGTCGAGCAGTTGCTTGAGGCGAGCTACATAGGCGGCTCGCATCGCGTCGTCGCGGTATAAACGGTGGGCGATGGCCCCGTGCGCCGTTACTGAAGGCGGCGACACAAAATCGTCGAAGGGGCCATCAATCGAGGTAAAAACTTGATCCGCGCCCCAAGGTATGAACACAAAAGGCGCATCCGGCTCGCGATACACGTAGAAATTATTGCGGTTGCCAGCATACCCATCCCAATGCCCAATGAGCACTTCAACAGCCCAAAAGGTGAGGAAGCGGTCGATGTCGATGATGTCGGCAAGGGCTTCGAGGCCGGCCGGGGAGGAATCTTGCAGCGCGGCGACGACCGCGTCGATATCCGACCAGTCCGCTTCCTCCTCGTTAGTCTTCTTTTGCAAAGTACCGCGCCATTTGGGACGAAAGTCGCTGACGGTCCCCTCGTAGAGATTGCCGCTTGGAGCGGAAAAATTGCGCTCCAAAAAGGCAGTTTTCATGCTCTCGACGTGTGCGTACAAGCCCAAGTTTTCGCCGTTTACCGCAACAGTGGCAAAGTTGCAGCGCGGCGCTGGCAGGCCGGCAGACGCGAAAATGTGGTAGGCCATGCAGGTATTGATCAGCGACGGGTCTTGCTGGGCATTGTTCAGGGTCAAGCGCTTCATCGCGCCGCCGAGGAGCTGACCGTCGACGAACTTGTCAAAACGGACCTTGAGCGCGGGCTTCACCTTACTCAGCGATCCTAAGAACCCTTTTTTGCGGACGCCGACTTGGGTGAGAGCTTCACCATCCACAGTTACGGTCGCCTCAAACCAAGTGAAGATGTCATCCGCGGGGCTGTCGAGACAGTCGGCACCGACGAGTATATCCGCAAGGGTCCGCGTCTGGCCGCGCAGGCGCTCCCAATCCTCTGGGGCTATCTCAATGCTCACGTCGAGCACGCGATCGAGAGCAAAGTAGGGGTCGCTGGGATGGGAGGCATCCGCAGCGACTTGACCAAACGCTGGACGGACGGCCAAGAGAAACGCCGCGATCGCTATATGCGCGGCCGTAAGTAAGCTCCGGTGGTTTTTCATGTGGGTTCTCTTCGTCTGCTTGATAGGTACTAACCTTGTAAACTGATGATGGTATCATCAATTTACGAGCATAAATGGCCCTGGAATTATAGTCGCTCCTGTAGAAGAGGTTTTCCAGCTACGCGACGAGGTACTCGTCGTCCCGTACGACTTGCTGTAAATCAGCCGTGCAGGATGGGGTGGCCATTGCCGGGGAAGAAAATCATATCGACGATAAACGAGATCCCCACCCCGAAGAAGTGTCCGAGAATTAAGCCGATGAAGAAGGGTGCAGCCTTGCGGTACAGCTCAATGCCGCCAAAGCGCATGATCAGGCTCTTAGCTACCCAAGACACAAAAATCGCCGGAGCTTGGTTGCGCACCATCCAGATCGCGGAGATCGCCAAGCCCACCGGGTGCAGGGGCCACCACGGGAAGCGATACTGCATAAACGTCAAAACCGCCATCGCCGTCGCGCCAATGCCGAAGAAGCCTAACTTTTGCGCGTGGAAATCGGCCGGAGTTTTTATCTTGCTCATCGCGTCGTCAAAGGCGCGCACCCCCGCGCCAGAAGAGACGCGGAAAAACCAGGAATTGAAGTTGGAAGCCCCCTGCTCGTAGGCCATGATAATGACGTACACAATGGCGGCGATAAAGCCGATCAACAGGGCCAGCGCAATGGCTAAACACAGGCCGCGACGACTCATGCGCATGGCGTCGTGTAGCCGGGTGGCATGGGCAGCCGACGGCATAAAAATCGACTGCACATCGCTGAAGAACCCATAACTCATCCCCAAGGCCGCCAAGCCTGTCGGCGAAATCGCACTCGTGCCAAAGGTCATCATAGTCATGGCTTGGCTGACCACGGGCGTCGTCAGGTAGAACACGCCGGCCTGCACCACCAAGCGGGTGATGCCCAAGTAGGCAATCAGCACGCCGCCCAAGAAAAACGCCGCCACCGACATTTCCATGCCAGCCTTGTTGAGCCACGCCAGCATATAGACGACCCCAACCAACAGGCCGACGACCGCGCTGCGATAGGACATCAACTCGCGGCTGTCGTCAACCGGATGCGCGGGATTCCAGGCTTTGCACACCACGTCTTTTAGGTGATCGCGCGCCATCCACAGTCCCCACAACACCAACACCACAAACGCCCCCCAGCACTGCCAAGATGTCGATGGCAAGCCCCATACGAAGTTGTCGGCTTCGGTCACGCCAACGCCAAATCGGTTGAACAGACCCTCTTCGACCAACAGCAGTACATAGAAAAACCAGATGCTAAAGGTGACGTTGAGGTTGGCGAAATACATGAAGCCAACGACCGGAAAGTAGAAGCGGATGTTAATGGTCGGAAAGCCGTGCGCAATTTGGATGGGATGGTGCCACTCGATCTTGGGGAAAAAGTGAAAGAAAAATCCGACAATGTTCCACAAGACGATGCACAGGGGAATCGCCGCCCCCATCCAAAAGACCTTGTTGCGCAGGACGGCCGGCACGCGCGCAGGGCCATCGGCGTCCGCCACCAGGGCTTGCGGCACCTCCATCAGTGGATAGGCCAGCCGCTCGCGCTCGACCCACTGCTTGCGCAATATGACGACGAGACAAAAACAGACCGCGTACAAAGTCCATATAAAGCTCAGCCACCAAAACAGCGGCATGGCCCACGCATCGAGCAAGGTGCCCCAAGGCATCGGCTCACCGATGGGCAGCCCTTCGAAAAACCAAGTCATGGCCAAGCCGTCATTGCTCGGCAACAGCCACGCCGGCAGGTAGGGCAAGACGTACGTGCCCCACTGGTTTTCAGCCGAGGCAAAGTAATAGGGCGTGGTGGGGATCGACAGCACATAGCCCATCATAAAGATGGGGATGCCAGTCGTCACCAAGCCCATGACGACGACCGTGATCATCTCGGCCGGTCGCAAGGCCCAGCCGGGATTGATCGTCTTGAGCAGGATGTTGAGCAGGATGAGGCAGCAGAATGAGAAACCAACGGCAATCGGAAAGAACGACCACGTGATCTCGGACGAGCCCAAGACCCAGATGGCATAGGGCGCGCCCAAGCACACCACGAGGACTTGGATGACGCCGAGCACCAAGGAGCGGAGCGTGAGGCCGCTAGCCGCACCTTGGCCAGTATGCTCTTCTCGATATGTAGGGGCCGCAGTCGGCGACGTCATCAAAAACCAGCTTCAGAGGCGATTCTATCGGGATTAAACGCGGACAATATGGCTCCAACACACCGCAGCCGCAATTTAGCTGCGCTAGTCTCCATCTAGCCCAGCGGCGTGGCGACCCGCAGCCGGATCGCCAGCCGCGTAGTACGTGCCCGCGTCGGCCCACAGCATGACCGGAGTGGCGATGGGGCCATTGCGGGCCTCGACTTGGTGACCGCGCCGCGCCAGTTCGTCCCGCACCTCTGAATCGACCGCTGAACTGATAGCCAAAGAGCCTGCCTGGATGAACGTTTGCTCGCGCACCGGATTGGGATCAAACGAGTCCTCGTGGTGGTCCGTGGCAAAGCGCGGCGCAACGGCCGCTTCGGCCGGCTGCATCCCAAACTCCACAAAGTCGAGCAACAGATTCAAGGTCGCTTGGTCTTGCAGGTCGCCGCCAGCCACGCTGATGGCCAACACGGGCGCGCCATCCTTGAGCACCATCGTAGGCGTCAAGGTAATGCGGGGCCGCTTGCCCGGCGCGATGCAGTTGGGGTGTCCAGGAGTCGTGTTGAGGCTGCGCAGGCGGTTGCCATACGAGACGCCCGTGCTGCCAGTACCGCCAGCGTGATAGACATTCGCGCTCGGCGTAGCCGATACGACCATGCCCCAGCGATCGGCCACTACGCACGTGGTAGTGCCACCGACTCCGGGCTGGAACACGCCTCCCTCCTGCAGGGCCTTCATGCCGAGTGGATCGCCGGGGCGGGCGTCCAGCGCGGCTTGCTCCATGTCGATCAAAGGCTGCCGGAGCTGGGTATATTCGTCGGACAGCAAGGCGTTCATGGGCACATCCACAAACAGGGGGTCGCCGTAGTGCGCGTCGCGGTCGGCCATGGCCAGCTTCATCGCTTCGACGACCGCGTGGACGTAATCGGCCGAGCAATGCCCCATGCTTTTGAGGTCAAACCCTTCGAGCAGCCGCAGGGCTTGGCACAGATAGGGGCCTTGGGTCCAGGGGCCGCACTTGTACACTTGATATCCCCGGTAATCGACTGCCACCGGCTCTTCGATCAAAGTCCTATGAGCGGCCAAGTCCGCGCGGCGCAAGAACCCGCCCTGCTCTATGTAGAACGCCTCTAGATCTGCGGCTATATCGCCGTGTTCGGCGCGACGGCCATAGAAGTGATCGCAGGCCGCTTGCAGCTTCTCTTGGCGATTGCCAGTGGCGCGGTGCTCCTCCTCCACCATGCGCCGCAGCGTCCGCGCCAAGTCGGGGTGCCACGCCTCCTCGCCTTGGTCGAGCAGGGCCAAGGTCGGCGCGACAATCGCGGCAAAGCTCTGCGTGCCGTAGTGCTGCAAGAGGGTAATGCACAAATCCACGACCGAGGGCACCGGAGCCATCTTGATGTCGCGGTCTGGGATGCCGTGCTCCATGTACCAAGCAATGGCCTCCGGCGACAGCGGCGCGCGCCCCTGACCGGACAGCGACTTGACCGCGTTCCCGTCCCAGACGAGCACCGGCACTTCTCCGCCGATGGAACAAGCCCCGTGATCGGTGACGTTGAGCGCGAGAATCGCACCGGCTGCGGCATCGGCTGCATTGCCGCCTTGGCCGAGAATTTCAATACCGGCGGCTACCGCCCCGGCACCACCAGCCGCAATGACGCCGGTCTTGCTCTGGGCCTGCCAGCCGATCTGATCTACCCTACTCATGTGTTGCTCCTTGTCAGAAATAAGATGTGCCGCGCTCAATATCGCCTTGCGAGGGCGGTCTGTCGAGTATAGCGACGGAGAGACGTGCCCCTTCCAACGTGGAAGGGCCAATATCCATGCTCCAAATAAGAGAAAATTCGATTATCTCTCAACATCCCGTTATATTTATAGGCTCGCTACGGTGCCGCGCCGCAGAACTGTCCGTTGCCTTTCTCGATTGCGAGAAGGTGAAAAACGGCACGCTGGCGGCAAAATCGACGTGAGAAAAAGCCGCTTTATGAAAGCCGATTCTATATACTTCAAAGGACATAGCTGTTTCAAAAAGGATTGGGCCGGCTTCGATACAATCAAGCCGATCAACGTCATCATAGGACGTAATAACTCTGGAAAATCCCATCTGTTGGACTTGGTTGAAGCACTATGCGACGGCAAACAGTTCGACCATGCGTGGGATTACCGGTGCCATGGTGTGTTAGACGAGGTGTCACTGAAGAGAGTCTTTAAAGAAGGGACGAGAGACGGTCTCCTTGGTGGGTACCACTGGGATGACCATGGACGGTATTTCGCCAATACAGCAGTGTCATGGGAAGTCATCGAAAATGAGGTGTCGGACGTAAAATTTCCAGACGATTTCGACATAAGTTACGCTCCAATTTACGGTAGCTCGCTTTCAGAACAATCAGTCAAGGAAAGACTTTTAAACATCTATACGGTGCTGCACAATCCAACTCACCAGCTTAATGGGACGGCTTTCCGCAGGCTCTTTGCAGACCGGGATATCAAGCCCGAACTACCAAGTATAGCATTGGAACTTGGCTTTGACGGGCAAGGGGCTACAAACATAATACGTCGGTTCATCAGATCTGCAGAACTCTCAAGAGAGGTTATCAAAGAGAAACTTCTGGCCGCGCTGAACTCGATATTTAGAAGTGACGGTCAGTTTTCAGATATCGAAGTACAAGATCACGACGAAGAACAAACAGAGACGGGAAAGATCCACGGGGAGGTCTATCTCAGTGAAGAAACAAAAGGCTTGATTCCCCTCAGTAAATCGGGAAGCGGCCTGAAGACCGTCATTCTGGTTCTGCTCAATCTACTGGTCGTTCCCAAAATTGAGAACAAGGAGAAATCTCAGTTCACGTTCGCCTTCGAGGAGCTTGAAAACAATCTCCATCCGGCCCTCTTACGGCGGTTATTTCAGTATCTTGAGAACTACGCAGTCAACGAAAAAGCGAAGATCTTCCTGACGACCCATTCGAGCATCGCTCTCGACTTTTTCGGCGCATCTGATCATGTCCAGATTATCCGCGTGCTCCACGATGGAGAGTCCGCCCACACGGAAACCGTCCACACGCATTCTAATCTTATCAAGATAGTTTCCGAATTGGGAGCAAGGCCGTCAGATTTACTCCAAGCGAACGGACTCGTTTGGGTAGAAGGACCTTCGGATCGCATTTATCTCAATCACTGGATTGAGCTTTACACCGAAAGTCGTCTTCGAGAAGGCCGAGATTATCAGTGCGTATTCTACGGCGGTTCGCTCCTAGCACGAGTAGAGTTCAAGCCGCCTGAAGACGAGGTCGCCGAACTCGCTAACCTGTTCCAAATCAATCACAACCTCGTCGTCATGTGCGACGGTGATAGAGAGGCCGAGAATTCTGACCTAAAGCCGAGAGTAGAGAGGATTCGCGAGGAAGTCAAAAAGATAGACGGCGCGCACATTTGGATTACTGACGCCAAGGAAATTGAGAACTACCTTCCTGGTTCTGTCCTTTCAGAAGTTACAAGATTGCCATCGCTGCCAGATCCCGAAAAACATGAGTGTTGGGAGTCATATACCGAAAAGAACATGAGGAGAAAGAGCATAGACAAGGTAGCCTTAGCCATTTCGAGCACCCAGTATGTGACAAGGGAAGTAATGGAAGGGCGATTCGAGTGGAAGGAGCAGATGGAACAGATCGTCGAGCGGATTGACTCATGGAACGGGGATTTTTGAGGTTATTCTTATCTGGAGGTCAAAGAAAAGAGAAATTCAGCGGAGGCGTCAGCAATGAAAAAACATCATCAAGTAACCGGACTGCACTTTGACGGGGATTACATGGTTTTGACTATCGATGGTCGAGAAAAAACCTTTCGAGTGAGCGAAATATCTCCTGCTCTGCAAAATGCGTCTGCCGAAAAAAAGAACCTCTTTGAAATCTCTCCTTCAGGCTATGGTATCCACTGGCCACTACTCGACGAGGATCTGTCCATTGACGGATTGCTCGGCGTCGTTCACAGGCCCGAAAAGAAAAAAGCTCCTCTTCCCTGAGCGAGCAGACCAACAGCCCTACTCATCAAGCCGTTGAATCAGGACGATTCACTGTATCAATTGATCGACTTGAGCCAAGATTTCATCGGGCATCGGCCGGTCGGAGATACTTCTACCTACGTATTTCCACTCGATGTAGCCTTCAGGCGAGACGATGACAGCGGATGGGGTCGCGACACCGTCATTCAGCAGGTTATAAACTCCGTAGTCCTTGGCTACCGCGGCGTCCTTGTCTGACAGAATAGCGAATTCAGCGCCGGTGAGTTCCATCATTTTCAGCGCGTCGGCCGTATCATCCTTGCTGACCGCCGCAAGCGACACGTTTCGCTTTAGAAACTCGGGATACACATCTGCCAACTCACCTAGTTGGCTCCGACAGGAACCTCAGAAGAATCCTCTATAGAACAGCAGTACCGCCGCCGCGCGGTTGTCGAGTAAGTCGGACAGAGAAACAGAAGTCCCATCCGCCGCAGGTAAGGTGAACGCAGGCGCAGGCGCTCGACCGTCCGAGGAGACCGCATTGGAGTCGCAGCCGGCGAGGGCGATGAGGGTCGCAATTGCCAAGGGCAGAAGTACTGCGCTACGGTGCATCTTCTTTCTCCTACTCGGCGAGCCGTCCAATCGGCATCCGCGGCCCAACCAAGATCATCCGCCCCCACGTGTTATCGTCGTCGCCATTGCCGTAGATCATAAAGTGCCCACCATACGCGCCGCCATCCGGGTCGGTATGGACGATTTCCATGCTGTATTCGTCGCCCACTTGCGGCGGCTGCCAGCGGGGATCGCTCTGGGCAAACGTCGCGTGCATATCCACGCGGGCCTCCAAGATGAAATCAGCCGCGCTCCGGCCCCAAGGATCCATGCGCACGACGTAGTCACCTGCAGCCTCGGGAATCGGCTCTTCAATGTAGCTTTGGCCGGGTGCGCCGTGCCTCCACCAAGCGTTTTGCGGGGTGCGCTGCGGGTCGGCCACAAAGCAGAAAGCGTTGTCGCCTTGGCCGAAGCGCTCGTTGGCCCGGTCGCGCGGGCCTTCCATAAACCAACAAATCGCATCCTTGAAATACCAGCGCTTGTCCGCCGGATCGGGGTCGTCGAGATCGTTGACATTGTCCCAGACCTCGGCCCCGAAGTAGAAGTTTTGCGCGTCCCAAGCAATGTAGTAGCGGGCGCGCAAGTCGTCTTCGAGGTGCGGCTCGTTGCCGTGGTCAGTGAGGCGGTTGCGCGCGCCGCGATCGAGGCGATAGAAGCTGGCCTCGCTGATGCGGCGCATGTCCCAGATGCCGTCGTTGTGGGCGAGATCCTTCCACTCGGCAAGGTCGCCGTCAATGACCGGAGCCGTCTCCAACAAGGGAGCGTTGATGTTCATATCCGCGCGCACGGCGGAGGCAACGAGTAAAATCGCGCATATAGCAAAGGGCAGCATAAATTTTCTCCTCAGCGGTAGTCTTCGGCTCGATCCGCGGGCACAAAGCCCACCGTCTGGCGAGCGTGTTCTAAGTCGCGGTAGCCCCATTTGTTGTCCGAGTTGACGAAGAAGGTGTCGAAGGACAAGCCGAGGGGGGCGACAAGGCACTTTTCGATCATCTGCACAGCGTCGCGCTGGCTGCACCAGACGCAGAACTCGCGGGAATGGGTCGGACGATTTTCCGGGTTGACGCGGCCAAAACGCAGGCAGAGGACAGACATGCCA